>NZ_JAGYGG010000058.1:0-24114 GCF_019947335.1 Pseudomonas sp. BF-R-24 | reverse complement strand
CGCCGTAGATGTACCGGGCCGACAACTCCGAAAGGTTCGCCGCTGAGCCCGCGGTGGTGACATACAGCGAACCACCTTCAAACTCTTTGGTGTCCATGGTGTTGCGCGCATCCCGCGAACGGTTCGCCGCTACACGTTCGCGCAATACCGGCGTGGCTTTGATGGTCTTGCCGATACGCGACGAGACTCGTTTGGCCAACCCCAGGCTGGGCAGCAGCGTGAGAATGTTGGACGGTGCCATATGGATCAGGCCGCCAATCCAGTTCAAAGCGATCTGGGTTTTCATCAACTGCGAGGCCACCATGGTGACCACGCGCTTGCACGGATGGGCCGGTGACAAACAACGCATGGGCTCGCGGGCATACGGGGTCCGCGCCGTACGGTACTGCCCGGGTTCGGCGGCCCCGGCATCCCGCGGGATGCGCATGAACTCGTCAGCCCACTGATCGATCCAGACATCCGGCTCTGGCCGCAGCCCGCGGAAATAAGCCTCCCGGTACACCGCTGCACCGTCGGGCATTTCCGCTGACATGGATTAGCTCGCTGCAGTCAAAGAATGGATGAGATCTGTCGAGGACATCCGTTCGGCATCGTCCAACACCCGGCGCAATGCGGCAGTGAGGTGCTTCTCGATTTGCCTGTGATCACTCATGGCGGCCAATTCGGGGGCCAACTGTGGCGGCATACCCAGCAACAGATCCCGTAACATCCGCCCGGTCGTGTATGCCGCCGTTTTAACGGCCTCCAACTCGACGTGGGCGCCGCGATTTTTGTGAAATTCGCTCTCGGTCAGGCGTGACTCATAGAACTCGCGGTAGGCGCGCGACTCCTGAAAGTCCGGGATGCCCTCGCCGGCCAATGGGGCATGGTGCGAAAGAACGGCTGAAGGCTCGTATTCGATCTGGGGGCCCGGGGTATTGCCTTCCGGCCTGCGCTGTATCCGTTCGCGCTCATGTCGCGCCGCCACATTGGCTTTGCTTGGATCCGCAGTGCTGAACAGGAGCCGGTCCGTGGCCTCGACATCCACCATGCCGTCCGCCATCAGAACCAAACGACCGCTCTTGGCCAACTTCGACACATAGGGTTTCGACCAGCCTTGGCGCGTGGCGAACTCCGCTTTGGTGAGTGATGTCATGTCCATGCCTTTCGGTTAACTCGACGGAGCCGTGAGTTAACCAAGAGTTAACCAACTAATTTACTCGGTTAACTCTGGGTTAACCGCTGTGCACGCCATGGCCTGCTGGGCTTTCAGGTGTTTTTGAAGCTGCCTGGGGAGTTAACCAACTGTTTTACTCGGTTAACTCCTTAGTTAACCGCTTTGCAAGCCACGGCCCGCTTGGCTTACAGACGAATCAAGAGTTTACCGAGTTAACCTGGTTAACTCCTAAGTTAACTGCTCTGTAAACCACAGCCCATAAGGCTTTCAGCCCAGTTAACCAAGGGAGTTAACCAGTTAACTAACTTTGGAAGGGTGCCGCTAACGCGTTTGCGCGAGTCTTATGCCCCGTGTTCCTTGGAAGTTGCCAGGGTCCCCGGTGGTTTTGGAAACCTGGTCCTACGCTGATTGGAGATCGCGTTTAAAACGGAGGCAGTCGAGATTGCGGGTGTGATGCTCATGCCGGAAGCGCTGCAATCTGGCGGACAATCTCGTCATGGATCAGTTTGGCGGACCAGGTATGCGCGACGAGGTCGGTACCGGCTTCCAACAGCGCGGCATCACCCTCAGCGGGAATGACTGGCTGGTCGGTCAGGTCGTTGTAGCTGCCCGAGAAGTCGGAAGTCCCACTGCCGATAGCAACACGAGCAGCGGCGGCGTCGACACTCACCAGCACGGCCTTGCCGACATCCGAGGCGTCCGAAATGTTTTCCGAGGTGATGTCGCCTGGCGTGCCGACTGCATTGTTCGTTCCCTTCACCACAGCCTGAAGCACTTGAAAGCCTTCAGTGATGGAGACAGGGCTACCGTAGGGCTGCCAGCCTTCGGTAATGGCCTGGGCCAGCTTGATCGTCAACTCCTCAGGAGTGTTGGCGACGACGGTTTCGTATTGGGTGTAGGCCATTCTCTAAATCTCACGATTGAATGATTGAGCGGCGAGCGGGCTGACAGGCCGGCGAATCACCACAGTGGATGTGGCCTGTTATGGCGTAGGCCAGCAGGAGCACAAAAGGCAGCAGCCAAGGGCAGCGTTTCATGGAGCCGAATCCGATTTGGGAAACTTGAAGTCAGCGAACCGATCAGCCAGATCGGCGATCTTCTTCACGCCAAGAAATCCGATGAACACACCCGCAGCCGTGGCGAAGTTCTGCGGTAAGCCGAAGTACTCCAGTAACGGAATCAAGCCAATGGTGATCAGCGTGCACAGCGAAGCCTCAAGTAGCGCCTGTCGTCGTGTGCCGCCGCCGTAAATGATCCGCAAGGCACCGACCACGAATGACAACGCTCCGGCGTAGATCGTCGGCGCATGCTGACCTAGCCACGCGAGAACGAGCAGCCATGTGTCTGGTTTATCGGGCATGTTGGTCATCCGGATCTCTCCCCTTTTCGGGAAGCTCAATAGATTGGTTCCAGCAGCACTTCCCAGCTCGGAGCGAAGGGGGTGGCGGAACCAAAAACGAAAAAGCCCTGCTCGATGGCAGGGCTCACAAATGGGCACAAAAAACCCGACTCAATGGTCGGGTTCTTGAAAGGCGTCTCGCTGCGTTCACAGCAACACACGCTGCAATAAAAGCAGGTCTATTCCGCGCGGAAAAGGCTTTTCCGCAATAAATACAAAATTGCACCCAACTTGACCACAAGTTTGCATTCGCGTTGGCCATCTTTGTAAAAAATCCCTTCGCCCCCGAAGCGTTACAAAACTATTCCGTTTTCCCCCTACTTCTGGCGTCCTGTCAGCTCCACCGCTAACCAGCCAGAAATCTACTGCTACGCTGAAATCTCCACGGGGAATTCACAATGCCAAGCACAGATCTACTCCCATCCTTGCTATTCAAGATCAACGAAAATCAGCTCGCCCTAGAGGCTGCCATCATGGAACTCACGCTATGGGTCGAGCAACGCGGTTCGGCAGACGTCGCCGAAAACGTGCGCAGCGCCCTGGTCACGATCGACCGGAATGAAGAGTTCATCAAGATGTCGCTCGCGGTGCTGATGGCCCCGGAGTGACTGCAATCGCTGATGAGGTGAAGGCGGGAAGGATTGTGCGGGGCGCAGAGTAGTTGGTGTGATGGATCTGGTGAAATGACAATCACAGGGGAGTGAAGCCGGTGACGACTATCAAGTTCAGTTACAGAGATGCAAAGGGCGATTTGAGTGAGCGGGAGCTGATTCAGTGGTCGGAGAACTCAGTTTACATTCAGGGGCGCTCCGCCAGCGATTCATTCCCAAAGACGTTTCGGAAGGATCGCATCATTGAGGTCTTGTTTGGAGCGGAGTTATTACTGAACGACGCCGCACCTACAGCCCCACGCCTTCAACAAAAGCCGAGACCGTCTGCCCTCGCAGCATTGGAAGCCACGTCTAGCACGCCGCAGCCCAAGGCACCGCCTGGCGGAGTAAATCAAATTCTTTTCACAGGGTTCGCGGCTGCATATCGGACCGAGCTTGAACAAAAAGCTGTAGATTTCGGGCTGAAGGTTATGACTACTCCAGGCAAAACGCTTACCTTCCTCTGTTATGGCGATAACGCTGGACCGACTAAGGTTGTGAAAGCGCAGGAGGCCGGGGCTTTTATCATTGACGCAGAGCAGTTTCTTAACCTGATCACGACCGGTGAGATGCCTTAAGAAGCTCTACCGCGACGGGGATTTGCAAGTGTGTAGATAAGCATTCTAAAAGACATCATCTTGCAAGCATGGTGTTTTTTTTATGCTTGCATTTTCCCTGTTGCATCCAATACCATGCAAGCATACCAATGTGAGGATGCTTGCATGATCAAAAAAAATGAGTCAAAAGCTGTTGGCGGAAAAGCGCGAGCCAAGGCGCTTTCCCCTGCTGAGCGATCGAATATTGCAAAGGCGGCAGCTGCTGCCAGATGGGGATATGGAGTTACTCACAAAGGAAATTTCAAGGACGCATTTGGTATAGATGTTGATTGCTATGTCTTGGACGATCTCAGTAAAACCGCAGTAATTAGTCAGCGCGGCATGGCTGAAATCCTCCTCAATTCAGAATCCGGCGGTAGTGCTCTTCCTCGCTTTGCGAATGGGCAAATGATCTCTAAAGCCCTGGGAGCGGATATTGTAAAAAAGATAGATAACCCTTTGATTTTCAAGGGTGATCATGCGGGA
This sequence comes from Pseudomonas sp. BF-R-24, assembly GCF_019947335.1. Lineage (NCBI taxonomy): Bacteria > Pseudomonadati > Pseudomonadota > Gammaproteobacteria > Pseudomonadales > Pseudomonadaceae > Pseudomonas > Pseudomonas sp. BF-R-24. The sequence goes on along the minus strand of NZ_JAGYGG010000058.1, from coordinate 19,827 downwards.
GCGAGTGGCCAATTCCAGGGGCAGGTTAATGGCTACGAAGTAGGCCTATTAATTGATATCTGTCACTCGCTGGTCCTAGCTTACGGCCGAGATGAGCTTAGCCCTCGATATGAACGGATCGTAAATCAAGCTCGAATCATCCTTGGTGCATCAGCAAAAGCTGGTATTCAAGGATTGGTGTACGCCCTCTCAGGATACGATCGCACCAAAGAAGAGGTCATCGAAGCCTATAAGCTTTATGTCCGAGAAGAAGCGAGAGAGTACGAAAGGGAGTTTTCCTCAGAGCTGTATGAGCAATGGTATCGATTGTATGGACTTGAGAAGCCAGAACGTGGCCGGCCATGGGAGTTCAAGTACCTTACGATAGACCACATCTACAAGCCACTTGCCCGTAGTCATGGAAAGGTTTTCAGCCTCGCAAAGTCGAGCAAGCAATCCAACGGCGAGAAAGGTGACAAAATTCACATGTTCTTGTCTGAAATTGGCGTGAAAGCGTTACGCACACAAATCGGCAAGATCATTGGTATGGCCACAGTTTCCGATTCCAGAGAACAGTACGAAAGGTTCATTGCGGAAAAGATATATGGCCAACAGAGCCTTGACTTGAAATAGCGCAGGCAATAGAGCCTGGCCTATGTGACTGAGGGGGTTGGTAGGAGACTATCACCCCCCCTGATTAATTTAACTCGTAGTGAGCTCAGTAATTGCAGACTGTAGCGAGGCTAGGCATGTGGTCACATGCTTGTGGCGACGGACTTCGAACGGTAACTGAGCAATCCTATTGATCACGTCTTTACTGTAGTTCAATATTTCAATGCGGTGATGCGGTGTTATCGATAAGTGATGCACTCTCACGAACTCATTTATTGTTGCAGCGACTCTGTATGGGTAATGCTTTTTCTCGTGAAGCATCTGCTTAGTAAGTAAAGCTTTAGACTCCAAATACAAATTATACGCAAGCTCGTAATTTTTTTCTCTTGTTGCCTTGACCATGAGAAATCTTGCGTAATGATTATCAATTTGATAAGTGTCGTAGTTGATATTCTTGGCAAGCGCATAAGAAGACTTAAAGTACGGGGCAATCTCATCTAAATCATCTTCAAAAGATAGCCGAGCGATAGCATATTGAAGCCAATAATGAGGGTTTCGATTTGTAAAGTCCGTGCTTTGAATAGCTTCGTAAAACTTGATCGTAGCCCCGCGCAATCCATTCTTCGGCAAAAGTTTTTGTAAGGCACTGAAGCTCATAATGCTACGCATGAAGTACTCGTATTCCGAAGAGTGATCACGCAGCTTTAGTGCTTGTAAAAACATCTCCAATAAGATATCCACCACCACCGAAGCATCTGCCAATTTAGTTAAGTAATATTCAGCTAAAACAGAAGACTTTAGCCTGATATGACCCGTGGAGTCATCCCAAAGAAATTGGACGCTTTCTCTATCGGTGTTTGAGAGGCGAATCAGGGGGGCATCTTTTAAAAGTTCATTAAGGATGCTTCTATCGCTAGACAATCCACTCCCTTTTAATATGAAGACTGCAATTGCTATTCTACGCAGATGGTTAGGTAATTGCAGAAACAACGAGGAAATTTTTTCAGAAATGTGTGGTGAGTTATAAAGTTTTAATAACAACTGATGTAATTGCCCATCGCAACCAGCTCTCACAATGTTCAATTTTTCTAAGTCACTAAACGCCGAAAACTCTGCCCACAGGCCGTAACTATCAATGAGCTCAATTATGTCATTGACTTCGTTTCTATTTAGTCGGTTAAGGTCTAGTTCAGCAAATGTCGTAGTACGTAAAGCATTCTCTAATCGATCCCTAAAAGCCTCATGCACATGGGATCTACCCGTAAGTATGAACCTGAAGTTCTTTCCTGTCCGACGAATAGAGACGAAATCGATGAACTCAAGATAAGGGACATAGTTATCTATGATTAACGCTGTATTTCCAGGGAGATCCAATAATTGAATGGCCTCTTGCCGGGAGTTCTTCGTATCAGAAGAGAATTTATATACATTCCATCCCATGCCTGCAAGATTTTGTGACAACTGTTCAAGCGCTACAGTTTTCCCATTCCCAAGATCACTTACCAATACAATATCTTCCGTGGTTTTTAAAATTTCAGATATATGTGTGTTGGCTAGGCGATCAACGATATACTTTCTTGAGTGACCACCATCATTAGGGGATGATAGTAGGGTATTCTCGATCTGACCATATAGAAATAGCTTTTCGATGTCTGCGTTGTTTGGCTGCCGAGACATAGAAGGGGCACTTATTTTCTCAAGCGCAATAAAAATGTTTCTATCTTTGGTTCTAGTGTATGTGCGAGACTCCACACTGACGCACTTGGCCAGCTCTTGAATTCCAATCGGCAGCACATTGCCAAACAACGGCAGCATTATTTGATCAGTGCTAGAAGGTGACGGGGAAGTAATAAATATCGTTTTTTGCTTAATGTCTTCGGCGTGAAATAATCGTTGGATATCTAGGTCATACATAGAGTATCCAATAAATATTATAGCACGAGCTAACCGGACGTCTTGGCGCAAGACGCCTGCCCAATTGGAGCCAGTTAGCCCGTCATAAAGATAGCTTCCTGCGGTTAGCTTGAAGCCTCCAGCCAAATCCAATACGGAAAGTTTATTTATAAAACCATTCACATGCAGGCAGATTCTGGCGCTAGAAATGTATTTTTCTGGCAAGTCCTCGAGCGTTAATGGAACTAGTGCCTTACCATTCTCAGCTGAGCTTTTTTCGAGTAGGTCATCGTAGTTTGTTGTGTAGATACGCTGCCAAGGAAGTTTCATTATTTCCAGGTGATGCTCAGCGGGCGCTCTGATAGAAAAAGTTTTTCGGCATAATTCAGCCAATTTGGCAGAGCCAAACTTTTGTACGTAAAGTTGAGAGGCGAGAGCTAAATTGTCATCTGCGTCGGTCACGCCACATTCTGAAAAAAGAAACTTAGCGAAATCCCTGCCATTCATCGGCGATTGTTTTTCAAGATTTTGTGAGCCGTAAGAGAATCCAGACCCCGTAAACAAAACTGCGTTTCCATCTATGGCGTGTTTAATCGCTTCGGTCAGTTCCATCTGTCATCTCTCAAAAAATTATTGAAAAGCACCTAGAACACCATCATTGCACTGAGCCATCATCGCGTCAATTTCATCCAAAATTTAGACGTAAATCTTCTAGGTTTCATAGGCATACCTTCAGCCAGCTTGTTCTAGAAAGTGACAATAACCAATCTCCGCCAAGGGTCGTATCCGAACCGAATTTCCGCTAGTGGCAAAGGCTGTGTAAAAACGTTTTGGAGCTGGTTTGACGGTCAGAAACAGAGCGAAAATTCCGTTCCTACGTAAATTTCAGCTCCGCGCTACTTCAACAAGCACGGGCAGATTTTACGTAGCAACGCGGGCTTAAAATCGGTGCCTGCGTTTTTACACAGCCTGGACCGAAAGCTGCCTATGGAAAATGACCGCTTTGGGTCGTTCTGTGCCGGTCAACGCCTCGAAACTTCGAGGTCAAATTCGATGCAAACAGCTGGTTGGGTCGATTAAGCAGCTTGCCGTATTGCATCGACAGCACAATCGATCCATGCCGCCCCTGCTCTCGCCAGTTCCCGCGTTCTCCCTTCGCTTATGCCGTAGTGCTTGCCAACTCGGACCATGGACCATTTGGCGCCGTAGTAAAGCCAAATAATATCGCCCATCTGTTGATCACGATGTGAGAGCCGTGCCACTGCGCTGTCAATTGCTCCGGCCCACTCGTCTGTGATGCAATAATTCTTGCTCGACGACACCTGCGGCATCGCCTGGCGCATCAGCGCAAATGTCGGTGAGGTGTAATTGGGTATCCCTGCCCCGTCCATTCGCCACCATCCCCACTGTTCCAACAGGTACTCGGTATCCCCCAATGGTCGGCCTGCCGGCTTACGAATCATCATGCTTTCAATCCCCAGTGTAATTTGATCCGCCGGCACCCCGACGGTTGTTCATTTGGTAGTACTCGGCCGGGCCAGATATCGACGAGTCCTGCTGAAGCACTTCAATTTCGCGCTGAACCTGCTGCAATTTGAAGCTCAACTGGGTCACTAACTCGTCCAAAGACAGCACCAGTCTGCTTCCCAGAACAACCCAACCTGATCCATTGCAAGCAGTACAAATCAATTCATAAAACAGCCCCTTCACTACCGCTTTGCCCATGCAGGTCGGGCAAGGCTCAAGCTCGATCCGCGGCCTCTTAAAACCGAACCCATGCCCTTTATGCATGTTTTAAATCCTCGCCTATGGTTGTTTTTGGAATAGCACTCAAAGCCACGTCTTCCGTGGGCTGTAGCTGATTACCAGAATCTCCCAATCTAACGCCGGTCAACCCGTGAATCAGGGCAAAGCCCTTCTGGTCTAGATGTGCGTGCCACTGCTCCAGGGCATTGCGCTTGCGACCCATCACGTCCGACTGGATGTACACCTTCACGTTGTGGCCCATGGCGTGGTTGATCAGCAGTTCACCAATCAGATGGTCGATGCCGATGTCTGCCCAGCCGGTACGGGCCACCTTGCGCAGGTCGTGACTGGTCCACTCGCCCTGCCCCAACTCGGTGAACACGGCGCACGCCTGCCCCTCACTCAACGCCTTGCCTTTACGGGACGGAAACAGGAACTGACCTTCATACCCTTTGGCCCGCTGGGTCTCGCGATAGCTGATCAGCACCTTGCACACCTGATCGGTCAGCGGCAGTAGATGCTCCACGCCGGTCTTGGTGTGTTCAGCCGGAATGAACCACTCGCGCTCAGCGAGGCTGATGTGTGACCAGCGCGCCTGACGGGTTTCGCCGATGCGGGTGCCATGGCAGAGCATCAGCAGAGCCAGTAGGCCGTTGGCAGGTTCGAGATCTGCTGGTCTCAACTGACGGAGAGTGGGCGAGGTATCTAAGTACATGGCGAACAGGTCCAGCAGGAACGGCAAGTCCGTACCCCGAAGCCTGGACGGCCTGACACCGACCTTCGCGCTGGAGAAGTCGCGGAACTTCATGACTGCCATGGGGTTGAGCGTGATCAACCCCAGCGTAAAGGCCTGACGGAACGCCAACGCCAGCAACTGGAACGCCGAGCGCAGATAGTCAATGGTGATTACTTCTTGCGCCGGCCACATGAGCATGGCGTCGAGAGCCGCCCGGTCGATACAGGTCAACGGCAGGTCGCCCAGGCATGGGACCAAGTGGCACTTGATAAGCGACGCCCCGGTTCCCTTGCGCTTGTCCGACAGGTTGCGGTCTCGGGCCATGCGCTCGGCGTACCAGTTCAGCAATTCGCCGGTAGTGATCCACTTCGACAGGCTTGAACCAGCGCCGGCATCGAGGCGCAGCCGAATGGATGGCAAAGCGGCCACGACCTGCTTGGCGCTGAGGCCGGGGAAGCTGCCGATGCGGTTCCACTTACGCTTGGTGACCAGATACCAGGACGCCCGAGATCGATCCTGATTAAAACGCAGGTACAGGCCACGATTCTCGATGTCACGCAGATCCCGGACGTCGCCGGCGGCCTGGCGTTTGATTTCGGCGTCGGTGATCTTCACGGCGGCGCTGCTCATCAGGCCTCCACCTCGGAACCGTCGAGCCAAGCCATGAACGCCGCCGGTACATCGGAGCCCGACTCGGCTACAACCTTGGCGCACACCTGAACCAGATCAGCCTGACGGCCATACGCCTGCTCGAAAGCGACCTTCTGCCCGTGCACGGCGAAACCGGGAAACCCGTCGCCGCCGTAGCCGTGCTGGTGGTGGCCAGCGCACAACGGCAATACGTACCAATGCGCGTGCGGCTTGGTGCGGCCGTCAACGTGGTGGATGCTGCAATGGTCGTTGTGAATATCCATCGAGACGCGGCAAGCCACGCAACCGACAGTGGTGACCAGAGTGTTGTGCCAGTGCTTCTGCTGGGCAGTGACCGAGCGACCATTCATCCCGGTTCCCTCGCCTGTTCAAGCTCGATCAGCAACTCAATGAAGTGCTTGGCCTTCTCCAAGTCCGCGAGACCACCCTTGTCGCGCCACCGCGTCACGTACTTGATGACGCTGCCTTCGGCAAAGGGAATGCTGTTCGCGTGAATGTATTCGATGGGCTGGATTTTCAGCGATTTGTAATGACCGCCAGCGACTTGGGTGTTCAATGCACTCATGCGGATGCTCCAGCGCGACGCGCGCGCAATTCAGCTATGGCCTTATTGCCAACATCTGGGGTTCGTTGAGCTTGCGGTTCTGCCAATTCAGCAACCGGCACTGGGCCGAGCTGCTCGCCCATCCAGACCTTGCGAACCTGCTCCAGATACCGCTTTTCGAAACTGATCAGACCAAGCTCGCGGCTGAGCAGTGGCAGGCTGTTAAACCCGGCGGCAGCGGTCGCGTGGTAGACGGCCGGGTGAAACCACTTCGCGATGCCGTGCATCGTTGGATGGCAGTTACGCAGGGCCTGCTTGTAAGCCGTCTCCACGTTCGGCAGCGGTGGGTTGAGCATTTCCGGCGTAGGCACGCAGCCTTGAATGAACTTGCCTACGCTCGGGATGAAGTCGGAAGGTTCGGCGCGGCAGCGGATCAGACCGATATCGATCTGCTCCTGGGTGCAGATGCCGTTTTCGATGAACGCTTGTAACCAGGTGGCTTTCGATTCCTTGTAGGCCTTCGCATCCGGCCACGCCTGACGCCATGCAGTTCGGATCGAGCGCAACTGGCGGAACAGCTGGTTGATCACCTTGCCGGTTTCATGGGCCTGATCTTGCTGGGCCTTCACCGAAACTTCGGTGCTCGCGTCAATGAATTCGCCGTGGCGAACCTTGGTCACTGCCTGTGCCGCTACCGTGGAAACTGCTCTCATTTCGCACCCCCATTCATCCATTCGGTGTTTTCGTCGTCGTACTCGTCCGAAGCGGCAGGTGATGCGGATCCCGCCGCCTTGACGCGCTCACGCTTGACCCAGGCGACCAGACGGAAGCACCAGCCCGCAGCGCTGTCGACGGTCGAAGGCTTAGCGACGAAGAACCCCTTGAACCCTGCGAGAAGTTCGTCAGTGACCGCGTCGTCAGGCAAGCCGGCGATGGCGAGTTGATCAGCCAACGCCTTATCACTCGGTGCCCAGGTGGCGAACATGGCGAAGCGTTGGCGATCATCGGCGGCGAGGGCCTGACGATCCTGCTCGGCGATGACTTCGGAAATCTCGCGCTGCTGCTGCTCTTCGGTTACTTGATGGTTAATTGATGTATTGGGTGCAGTGGCTGCACCCCGTTCGGTCGTAGGCTGCACCCCGTTCTGTTGTGAGTTGCACCCCGTGGCGTCATCTGCACCCCGTTTTGTACGGGGTGCAGAATTTGCACCCCGCAATAATTGAAGGTCGTAAACGACTGGGCGGCGGTCATGACGGTCGATGTGCACGGCGGCAATGGCTTGATTGCCCTTCTGGATAAGTCCGGACTTCTCCAGATCGTTCAGCTTGTAACGGACAGTGCGTTCAGACAGGCCGGTGTCTTGAGCCAGGGTCGAAGCGGATGGGAAGGCACCAGCACCGTTGGAGCCGGCGTAGTTGGCCAAGCACAACAGCACATGCCTGGCGCTGGGGTCTTTGAGGGATTGGATGGGCAAAGAGAGCGCCCAGGACATTGCTTGAACACTCACAGCGAGGCTCCGATATTAATTTCAGCCAAGCGAGCAAGGACTTTGGGCGTGACCATTGGATCGAAGGCAGCACGCTCGGCGATCTCGCGTGACGACATCGTGTGACGTGACAAGATTTGCGATTGCTCGAAAAGTGTCGCGACATGGTGGGTATTGCCGGGGTTAGCGATCGTGTTCATAATGACGCCACATTGTTTTACACGTTGTTGAAGAAGCCGGGTTGCACCCCGGCTTTTTTGTGCCTGGGATTTAGTGAGTCTTCGAAGCAACAACCGCTGCTTGATCAGCCATGGCAACCGCATGCGCAGCAAGGGAACGGCAGAAGGACTCGAATGACTCGGCGTAAACGTGGTCGTTCTGGTCAAACACGCCGTCAGCAAAAACCTTTCCGCCAAGCCCGGCGACATGACCGAAGCTCATCGAGATGCCAGCGAAAACCTGGAGGGCGTCATCGATGCCCGAGCCAATCTGCTTAACAGCAAGAAGGCCGTAACGACTCGATAGCTCGATCAGTGCACGGTCGCGCCAAGGTTGGTCGAGTGCCACAACCCACGACTCTTCAATCCACGAAGGGATTTCGATACGGTCTCCGCTGTCGTCGAGCCAGCGCTCAACACGTTTGCTCCACGCTTTGTAGGCGCGGCCATAAGCCTGCATGTCTGCGGTCTTGGTCATCCCTTGCAGATCAGGAAAGCCCTTCTCTTTGCAACGTTCTGGAGCACGATCAAAGAGTTGATGGTTGAGCTGCTCTGCAAAGCCGTCCTGGCTCATGCTCGTACGAGCGATCATGTCTCGCGCCATAGCAACCAAGACCGCATCGCGTGTTTCGTGTCGCAAATTCGACGTTTCCATGAGGCTCTCTCGTTCGTATTCTTGATTCAACGGATCAGGTGACAGGGGAATTGGGGTCCATGTACATGGGGACGCTCCAGGTTGTTGAAATTGGTTATGCGGCTGATTTTTGGGATGGGAACGGACGCTGCTCTTTCGCCTGGAAGCTTCCATCTGGAAGCTCAAGCACTCGGATGTCCCGTTTCGCGGTTAAGGCTTTGTGAATGGCTGGCGCAGTAACCCGAAGAAGCCTTGCGGCTTCGGACTGCCCTTTGTCAGCCACGAACTTGTCGAGGGGAGTCTCATTCATGGTCATGCCTCTGCTGTTGACGAGGCCAATATTAACCATCTGTTAATTTTTAATCAATACCGATGGTTTCTTCTAATTTTTAACCATTGGTATAAATTCGCCCGATGACTAAAAAACGAATCCTGCCGCCAGACCGCATGGCTGAGTGCGAAGCCGCGCACGCCCTCTTCCTCGCGAAGAAGAACGAGCTGAAGCTGAGCCAAAAGAAAATCGCGGACGCGGCCGGCATGACGCCTGCTGCGGTGAACCTTTATTTCAAAGGAATCAACCCTTTGAATGCGCAGTTCGCTTCGGTACTTGCGCGGATGCTCAATGAGCCGGTTGAGGCGTTCAGCTCTCGATTGGCAGAAGAGATAGCGGCGATGACTAGGGTTCCGGTTGCGAAAACTGCAAATGAGCCGTCAAAGTCATCCGCAGATATCGTTAATCAGATGCTAGCTAAGTACGGGAAAAATTTGCCGGAGGAAGCACGGCAGAGGATCGCTGGAGCCGTTGCGGAAACCGCGAATGAGGTGAAAGCAAGCAACGTAATCGAGGCTGATTTCTCCGGACTGCGAGCACGACCAGATGAGATTTTAATTCCGCAGTACGACGTGCGCGCCGCAATGGGGCACGGGCAAGTTCCAGCCGATTACAACGAGGCAATCCGTAACCTGATCGTTCGGGAGGATGTGCTGCGCGAGAAGGGAGTGACCTACACATCTACTGCTGCGCTGGCTATGATCACCGGCTGGGGTCAGAGCATGGAAGGCACGATCAATGATAAAGACCCAGTGATCGTTGATCGCGGAATTAACGAATTCATTGGCGACGGGGTTTATGTGCTCACCTGGCACAGCCTTCTCTACATCAAGCGATTGCAGCAGGTCGATGAAGATCATTTACGGATGATCTCGGACAACAAGCATTACGAAAACCAGACCGTGCGCATCGACGATGTAACCATCCACGCGAAGGTTCTTCTTGTCTGGAATGCCCAGAAGGTCTGACACCATGGCACTCACCAAGCCCAACCAAGAACTGCATCGCGAACTCAAGGCGCTAGGGCTTGAGATCGAGCAGGCCGCAGACGAAGTGCTCAGCATTACAAAGGACTGCCGCGATATTGAGGTGGCTGCCGTGCTCAAGCTGATTGCAAAGATGTATGAGCGTGCAGATCGGGTTGCGGCGCTCGCGGATGAGGTGAAGGTTGGGCAAATAACGCGAGCCAAGCCTGAGTAGATGGCGCGACGGGGATTTGTAGCAGATCCAGATCGAGGGTTGACGGCATGGCGCACTCGCTTCAATACCATATATTGGAATCTGTTCGCGCCATTGAGAGCGAGACGGGGAAGCTGCTCGATTTGGCTGCAATGCTCAAAGAGGCTGGGAATGTTGACCAGGCTTGGGCTGTTGTAAAGCAGGCGAATAAGCTTATTGAAGCGGCGGTAGCGCTGAGAATTGCCATGGCTGGATGAAGGCAGGAAGGAAAGTGCGGGGGGAGCGGAGTAACTGTCCGCGGCGGTAATTCGCACTAGAAACTGAAATACGAGCAACGCCCTGCAAACGGGTTACACAATGACGAAGAAACAGACGGAAAGCAAAGCAGCAGCGACTGCCGCTGAAATTGAAAGATCCATCCAAGCTCTGAACAAAATGGCCGAACGCCTATGGGGAGATGGCCGGGAAGCCGAGGCGAAAGCTCTCCTCGATGCCTTGGACGCATTAAACCGGGCGCTTGATCGGATCAGGATTGGAGAGAGTCGCAGGATTCTCCATTGAGGGTACAAGTCAGCCGGCGGGTTTGCGGATGAGGTGAAGGTGGACATCCATCTCTAAGCCCGGCCCAGCGCCGGGCTTTTTCGTTTCTGCCTTGCGCCTCTGCACACTCGATATACACTGGCCATACGACTGCTGAAGGATCGGCGAATGATTTTGCCCGCACATGCGGGGGTTTTTACTTCCTGATTCCGCCCTCCCCATCTCCCCCTCTTGAAAGCCTGGTCCCGCCACTGATCGGGCCTTTCGTTTCTGCGACATGCTTTTCACGAATCACCCACAGTATCGGGCGCAGATTGCTTGCACTCCTTTGCAGAATCCCAATTAGGCCCGCCCGCATGCGGGCCATTTTTTTGACCTTCAGAAAGGCGCAGGCTCCTCCACCTCATCCAAGTCAGCCACCTCAAGCACGCGATCCTCGTCTGATCGCGCTTCCCACCTCAACGTCACCGACTCATCGTCGTTGAACGCCATCTCCAGATCGTCCGTCTCGGAAAGAAGCCCCATCACCTCCTCCCACTCTTGATCGCCATCAGTGTCCAGGCGGTGGATGGTCACCCATCGCTGATGTTGAGCGGTCGGGTGATTGATCATTGATGAAACGCGCAGACCAAGCCGCTCCATCCCGCTGATTACCTGTCGCACTGCTGGTTTTTGCTGCTTTTTTGCCTTACCCACACAACCCCCTAGATACTGTATATACGCCCAGTATTAGGAACTATAGCGAGGCCGCGCTTTATGGAATATCCCAAAAGCGCTAGGTAGCGAAGTAGTAAATGGCGCCAAAACAAGCTCACATCAAAATAAATTAACCACCGGTATTGACGCTAAAATATACCGATGGTTAACTGCATCCATCGCAGCGACACACAGCCACTGCGAAGGGCCATATGAGGCTCGCCACAAGACTGGTGAAGCCGCCAGATAGCTCGGGATCAGCGAAGTGATCTCCCAGCCCCCTCCCGGGGATCGACTGGAACCAAGCTCTTTAAGCAGGACGGAATGACAGATTTCACTGGCTGGCCTTGGCGACAGGGCCAGACGGGAAAACGAATGTCCCAACGCCTTCGGGCCGAGGTACTGACTGGCCGGCAAAGCGGCCCCGAGCACCTGGTACTCCCCAGCACCAGGCCGCATCGGTGAGCTCTGAAGCACAACGATCGTTGGATGGTCCATGTGCCATCGCTTCAGGGTTCACCGATGCGGATGAGCACACACCGGTCGCGCACCGGCCCCCTGCATTCCCCCAACACATAGAGGATTGGCAACCATGTAACCGACCGATATCGAAGCCCGCCCAAAGGCGGCACCTGCGATCACGTAGGGAGGTCTTCGTGACGCAATCAAAGCCCGGTTCCGATCGGGCTTTTTTACGCCTGCCTTTATCCGTCAGCACTCTCCCTTGCGTCCGACGGCAACCAGCAGGCGGCCAGAGTGCTGACGAATAACCGCAACCCACACTGAGGAATGCACCATGCATCCAATGATCCAACAGCGCCGGGACGTCCTCGGAGTGCTGATGATTCGCACCCAGGCCGCTCGTGGAGAGTTTGCCCGCCTCGCAGGCATGGCGATGCCCGAGAAGCAGGTGCGCTTCCAAGTGAAGACTGTCGGCAAGGCCTACCACATCGTGGATCTGGTCACCGGCAAGACCAAGGCTTTCCGCTGGACCTACCAGGCGGCCATAGACATGGCGATCCAGCTCGAGAATCAGGCCAGCCGCCTCCCCGGAGGTGCGCAGTGATCGGTGTACCAATGCCCCACCCGCGAGACTCGATCATCGAGACCCTGAACCAGCAGCTGGAGCATTACTTCGGCGCCGGCAAATCGGTGCAGGAAATCGAACCAGGTGTCACCGGTGAGAAAGCCCTCGGCTTCGGCAGTGCCCACAGCAACAAGCTGCGTGCAGGACGAGACAAAATCGCACCGGTGCTGAAGACCATGGCCGAGAGCGGTTCCTCACTGAACAAAGCGGCTGAAGCACTCGGCATTGATCACAAGCGCGCCCGCCTAATCGCCAGCGAGAACAGCTTCAAGTTCAAATCATGAAGCGCCTCAGCAACCAAGTGCGCCAGCGCCGACGACAGACATGGCTGGATCTACCGGCCCACGAAATTGAAGAGGCAGGCCATGGCCGAGGAACAGCAGGAACCCAACGCGAAATCGCAGTCAAAATCCCCACAAAAAAACTGACGCTCAGTCCGTCTCTTTCACTTTAAAAACCATCTTAAACAGCGCGGTAAGTAATGCAGTGACTGCAGCAAATAAGACCGTACCTATTCCCCCAAGGATCCATTTTTGCTGATCGTAAATCCGAGTTAGCTCAGCACTAACTGCAATCTTGTTCCCTTCGATCGCCTTACTCATGTTTTCCTGATCCTTCCTCAACATGGGAATAGAGAGTGCCTTCTCAGGGTTATCAGAAATTGACCGTTCCAAGATCGCAAGTCTTTCATCAATGGACTTCACTGTCGCCTTTAGCGAGGTAAGTTCGATAATCTGAGCTTGGCCATTATTATTTGGTTGACTAATCTGTCTCATAGCCGCACTGAGTAACTCATCGGCTTTTGAAACTGAGGCCCTTAGCACTTCGACTTCATCAACAGAGGCAAATTTGCTTGGATCCGAAAAAACAAGTCCTCTAGAAATTATTGATCGATTGCTGTCCCATCCAAAGAACTGACTCGTCACCGAGACCATTGCAGTGAGCGATCCGACTAAGGCTGTTAACGTAACAGCCAGCTTTACACTCCGTAAACGCCGTTCATATTCGTGTGTTTTATCCGCGAGTTTAGATGCATAGCTCATCTGCTCTTTAGAGAACTGCTCTGAAGATTCCTGCATTTTTCGAGCAGCTTCGAAGAAAGCTTCATTTTCTTGTTCGCTCATGGTTACCCCAAAATTATCCTTTCAATAATCTACGGAGAATACAGTATGGCCATTAGCTATGGCAGCGTTTGCAGCGGAATCGAGGCCGCGTCCAAGGCCTGGCATCCTTTAGGTATGCGCGCCGCTTGGTTCGCTGAGATCGAAGCCTTTCCCTGCGCGGTGCTCGCTCACCACTATCCGAATACACCGAACCTCGGCGACATGACCAAACTCGGTGCCCAGGTGCTGGCCGGCAAGATCGAAGCCCCTGATGTACTGATCGGCGGAACCCCGTGCCAGGCCTTCAGTGTCGCTGGCATGCGCGAAGGTCTCGCCGATCCGCGCGGCGCCCTCACAATCAAATACGTGGAGCTCGCAGATGCAACTGACTATGTTCGCGCCAGCCACCGAAAGCCTCCCTGTGTCATCGTCTGGGAAAACGTCCCTGGTGTCCTCAGTGACAAAGGGAACGCCTTCGGATGCTTTCTTGGCGCGCTTGCTGGGGAAGACTGCGAGCTGCAGCCTTCAGGGAAAAGGTGGCCGGACGCTGGTTGTGTGTATGGACCCAAAAGAACAATCGCGTGGCGGGTCCTGGACGCCCAATATTTCGGCTTGGCCCAACGACGCCGTCGTGTGTTCGTTGTCGCAAGTGCTCGAGACGGGTTCGATACCACCGAGGTACTTTTTGAGCGAGAAGGCACTCGCAGGGATTGCCCGCCGAGACGGCCAGCGGAATTTGCACTTCATCCTACTCTCACGGCGCATGGGGGCGGCTCTCTCGATGACCGAGAGGCATATGTGCTGGAGCCAGAAGGAGTGCGCCGTACTAGCGTAATCGAGTGGGAGAGATGCCAAGGTTTTCCGGACAACTACACTCAGATCACTTGGCGCGGCAAGCCCGCCAGTAAATGCTCTGACGGCCCGCGATACAAGGCTATAGGCAACAGCAAGGCGGTCCCGTTAGTCCAATGGCTGGGCAAAAGGCTGATGAGCCTCTTAGAAAACTCTGCGCTACTTGACGCTTATTGATTTATAGAGCATATAGATACTACTAAACCAAGAGCCCCGGAAATGGAAGTAAAATCCCACAACTTGCAAAACAAAATAATTGAAGGCCGCTTAACGTCATTTTCAATTTATTGTGCAAATACTTGGATGACATTACTCGCCCCGATAATAATCGGTCTACTCGCAAGTAAACTCTTCACCGAAACATCTCTTAGCGGCACAGAAATCACGCTGTATTCGATAGCTGGCCTGATCCATTTGAAATTTGCATGGACGATGTTCACCGCAGCAAACAGAAGATCAATTTCGATAGCAGTAGATGAAATAGTAGAAAAAAACGAAGAGTATGAAAACGAAATAATTCCTCGCGCCGAACTTCTTTACGAGGCCTCAGCAACTCAACAAAGTGTCATATACTTGATGACGCTTGAGCTTGAGTCACGCATTGAAGAGCTAAATGCCCAACCAGATAACGGCTTACTAAAAAGTCGATGGCGAAACTGGGAGAAAGGCTTACAGGCAATGCTCTGGCATATAGCTAAGCACCGCACCCAACTATTTGGGTACAATGGCGACAGCTTGTACAATATGGCTTTGTATTTATACGACTCCACCAGCGACGACTTATTCATCGCATGGCGAAAACATGACGACAGACTTTCAACATCCAACCGCCGCTGGAAGCCGGGATTTGGACATGTTGGGCTAGCTTTCGTACAACAGGAAGCGAAAATTTGCCATGACATTTTGGAAAGTTCAGAACTAGCCAACTCTACGACTAATGAGCCCACTGATAGATTTAAATATCGCTCATTTATGTCGATACCGATTAGCGACTCATGCAATGCTCACAATGGAAAAAAACCGCTAGGTGTGCTAGTCTTCACCAGCAGTCATATAGGGCAGTTTGATTGGGAACGAGACAAATTTTTTGCGCTGACTGCAGCAAAGCTCTTATCAATATATATCGAACGAAACGTAGCAGCAATTGAAGCACCGCCAGGAGGAAAGCGCAATGAGCCTTAAAGAGTATCTTCACTCAATAACCTCCGAGCCCAAAGAAGCTGACAGCCGAGCTGAAAAAGTAATCTCCGTAAATATGAGTTTCGAAAGTTTTCTAGTAGAAAGCTCAAAGTCCAACAACTCTTACTCCACGGACTGGGTAGAGTCTGAAGTTAAAAAAAGCGGAAACTACTTTAAGAAAGAGATATACAGTAAAGATTAATCAATTAAAAGCCGGCCGAATCAAAGCCGGCTTTTTTACGCCGATAGATACGGCAGTGCAATATCATCATTCACGAATGGTTTTGGAAGCACTCATTCAGACCGCAAGCCCTGCAGGGCTTTCCCGCTGACTACATCATCAGCCGAAGCGCCCGCTGCAAGAGGCCCACCGAAACCCAAGAGGTGGCCCTCCGCCGATGACGGCATTGGGACGAGCCAATGATCAATGGCGAGTTACCGAGCGCCAAGCCGAAGCAACGTAATAACCCACTCCTCCACCGCTCGAGCACGACCAGGCACAAAGCTGGCCGCATCGAAATCGAATCTGCACCTACACCTACACCTACACCTGCCGTGATAGGCCCTTTCTCCTACAAGGCAGGTCGGTCCACCACTACGATCCGTTCGCAGCGACACGCCGCGCAATCGTTGTAGCAGCCACTGAAATGGGGAGGCGGTCATGATCCTCCTGCCCATAGCAGCGCCGCTCTACATGCTCAGGCTCATCTACAAGGGGTCGCAGCGATGACACACCAGCCGAAAGGCGGAATGTGCTCCGCCTGCATCCACGTCCACCGCAAATGCAGCCATCTACCGTTCAGCACCATACCGGCGCTGGCCGGGGACGCTCAGGCCGTGATTGTGCGCTGCACTGAATTCCAACGCCGCAAGTAAGCCCACCCCCCCTTCTGCCGCCGCGCGCGGCATGGAAACGCTCATGAACATCCAGTTTTTATCCCACGAGCAGGTTTGCGAGCTCACCGGCGCGCGGACCAAAGCAGGTCAGATCCTCAACCTGAAGAAGAACGGCGTCAGGCATACCATCAAGGTGAATGGCTGGCCAAGCGTCACTGCCATGGCAGTGACTGCGGTCGGTATGCTTGAAGCAGAAAAACCCGCATGGACACCACGCAAGGCTAGCTGACATGGGACGACGACCAAGCAAACCCGGATCAATCGCCCGGCTGAGAGAACGCAAGAAAGCCAGCGGCCGGGTTTTCTACTATTACGACACCGGCGGTAAGGACCGCAGAGAGATCCCGCTAGGCAGCGATTACGGTCTGGCGATCATGGAGTACGCGAAACTCGAACGCGATCGCACAGCCACCGACTTAGTGGCCAAGGTGATCACCTTCCGCTACGTCGCCGAAAAGTATTTGGTCGATGTCGTACCAACCAAAAAACCAGCAACGCAAAAGGACAACATCAGGGAGATGAAAAACCTGATGTCATTCTTCGACGATCCGCCAGCCCCGCTAGAAACTATCCAACCGTTACATGTCCGCCAGTATCTGACTTGGCGCAAAGCCGCGCCGGTAAGAGCCAACAGAGAAAAGGCCCTGCTCAGTGCGATCTGGAACTTCGCCCGTGATATCGGCTATACCGCGCTCGCCAACCCTTGTGCAGGGATTAAGGGCAACAAGGAGACAGGCCGGGATATCTATATCGAGGACGCACTGTTCAAGCGCGTATACGAGAAGGCAGATGTAGGCCTGAAGGATGCTATGGATCTTGCCTATCTCACTGGCCAACGGGTGACCGACACTCGATTGATGGATGAACGAGATGTCCGCGATGGACAGATATGGGTACTGCAAGGCAAGACAAACGCCAAGCGCCGGATTGAAATCACTGGAGAGCTAAAGATTTTGATTGATCGAATTATGTCTCGAAAGTCAGGACACAAGGTCCGCTCGACGCGGCTGATCGTTACAGAAGATGGCACACCAATGTCGATGGCGATGTTGCGGGGAAGATTTGACTTGGCCAGGGAAGCGGCCGGGGTCGCAAAGTCCGAGTTCCAGATGCGCGACCTACGTGCTAAAGCCGGCACGGACAAGGCCGAATCAAGCGGTGACATTTTGCAGGCCAGGGATCAACTTGGGCATACGACCGTTGTAATGACCGAGCAGTACATCCGCAACAGAAAGGGGAAGAAAGTCTCACCAACCAAGTGAATTGCGGACCAATCCAATAATTGCGGACCAGAAACGAACAAGGGCTTGCCTAGCTTTCGCTCGCAAACCCTTGATTTATATGGTGCCCGAAGCCGGAATCGAACCGGCACGCCCTTACGAGCGGGGGATTTTAAGTCCCATGCGTCTACCAGTTTCGCCATTCGGGCGGTAGCGCGGTGAAGCGTCAAGCTTTTGCCAGATAACGCTCTGGCAGTTCTGACGCTTGTGCAGCAGAGGTGGAAATATATACATCCCGCCCCAGTGAAGCAAGTTCGCAAATACCCTTTTCAAGACTAAATCTTGCAGGCTATTGCAAATAAAAAAGCTCCGTAAATCATAGATCTACGGAGCTTGTTTATTAGTGGAGGCCGAGGTCGGAATCGAACCGGCGTAGGCGGATTTGCAATCCGCTGCATAACCATTTTGCTACTCGGCCTCAAAACATTTGCTGTCAGTAGCGCGACATCAAATGCGTACAAACTTGGAGCGGGAAACGAGACTCGAACTCGCGACCCCGACCTTGGCAAGGTCGTGCTCTACCAACTGAGCTATTCCCGCGTCTTGGTGTGGCGCATTCTATAGAATCCAGAAGCCCCGTCAACCCTTTGATTCAAAAAAGTTTTATTTCTTTTCAACGTCGGTCTTCAGATGTGGCCAGGCAGCCCGCAGGTACTGGACCATCGACCACAAAGTCAGGCCAGCCGACACCATCAGCAAGGTGTAGCCCAGCAAGACCCAGAAACTGAAATCCTTGGAATTGGCCAGCAGGATCACCAGCGCCAACATTTGCGCGGCGGTTTTCCATTTGCCCAGGTTCGATACGGCGACGTGGGCACGAGCGCCCAGTTCGGCCATCCACTCGCGCAGTGCCGAGACGACAATCTCGCGACCGATGATCACGGCAGCCGGCAGCGTGAGCCACAGGTTTCCGTGTTCCTGCACCAACAGGACCAATGCAACCGCAACCATCAGCTTGTCGGCAACCGGATCGAGGAAAGCCCCGAACGGTGTGCTTTGTTCCAGCCGGCGGGCCAGATACCCGTCCAGCCAGTCGGTCGCGGCAGCAAATGCGAAGACCGAAGCGGAGGCCATGTAGCTCCACTGGTAAGGCAGATAGAACAGCAAAATGAAGATCGGTATGAGCAGAACGCGTAGAACGGTAATCAGATTAGGGATATTCATCGGCACAACTGGCTGCGAGGTGAGGGGGCATTCTACTCGCTGTGCAGATTTGCATAAATCAACTCTGCGAGCTTTTTACTGATCCCGGGGGCTTTGGCAATTTCTTCGATGCTTGCACGAGACAGCTCCTGCAATCCACCAAAATGTTTCAACAAATCACGCCGACGTGTGGGTCCGACGCCGGCGACGCCTTCCAGTGTAGACGTCCGACGGGTTTTTCCACGTCGGGCGCGGTGCCCGGTAATGGCAAACCGGTGGGCTTCGTCGCGAATCTGCTGGATCAGGTGCAGCGCGGGTGAATCCCCGCGCAAGGTGAACTCATGTGCAGCGTCATTCAGGTACAGGGTTTCGAAACCGGCCTTGCGCGTCGCACCTTTTGCCACGCCGAGCAGAATCAGGTCAGGCACGGCCAGTTCATCGAGCACGTCGCGGGCCATGGATAACTGACCTTTACCGCCGTCCACCAGCAGGATATCCGGCAGCTTGCCCTCCCCGTCCTTCAGTTTGCTGAAGCGTCGGGTCAGCGCCTGATGCATCGCCGCGTAATCATCGCCGGCCGTAACACCCTCAATGTTGTACCGGCGGTAATCGGCCTTGATCGGACCTTCGGGACCGAAGACCACGCAGGACGCCACCGTCGCCTCGCCGCTGGAGTGACTGATGTCGTAGCACTCAAGGCGCTGTGGAGGTTCATCCAGCTTCAGCACCTCGGCCAGCGCATCGAAGCGCGCCGTAATGTGCTGACGATTCGCCAGGCGCGCACTCAGTGCCTGCTCGGCATTGGTCACCGCCAATTGCTGCCAGCGCGCCCGCGTGCCCCGCACGCGATGGCTGATGGTCAGTTCACGACCGCGCAACTCGTCGATGGCGGCGATCAGCGTGGGAAAGTCATCGTGGACCACATTGACGATCAGTTCGCTTGGCAAGTCGCGTTCAGGACTGCTGATGAAGTACTGGCCTAGAAATGCGGCCATGACTTCGGAAACGTCTTCTTCAATACCTACGTGAGGGAAGAAGTTC
>NZ_JAGYGG010000057.1:0-24253 GCF_019947335.1 Pseudomonas sp. BF-R-24 | reverse complement strand
GTCAGACAGCAAAAATGTTGACTGATACACCGCTTTCGCGAGCAAGCCCGCTCCCACATTTGATCCGGCCCGGAACAAAAATTGGGTTCGACGCCTGAAAGGTCAGGCGTCGAAGGGTCTATCAGGCTTGCGTCAGTTTTGCCGCGGCACGTTCGAAGCGGTCCAGACCGGCATCGATATCGGCGTCTTCCACCACCAGGCTCGGGGCGAAACGCACCACGTCCGGGCCGGCTTGCAGAATCATCAGGCCTTCTTGTTCAGCGGCGTTGAAGATGTCCTTGGCCTTGCCTTTCCAGGCATCGCTCAGCACACAGCCGATCAACAGACCCAGGCCACGGACCTGGGTGAACAGGCCGTATTTCTCGCCGATCTGCTCAAGGCGTGCCTTGAACTTGTCGTGCTTGGCATTGACGCCAGCCAGCACCTCGGGGGTGTTGATCACGTCGATCACGGCTTCGGCGACAGCACACGCCAGCGGGTTACCGCCGTAAGTGGTGCCGTGGGTGCCGACGACCAGGTGCTTGGCCAGCTCTTCGGTGGTCAGCATGGCGGCGATCGGGAAACCACCGCCCAGGCTCTTGGCGCTGGTCAGGATGTCCGGGATCACGCCGTAATGCTGGTAGGCGAACAGGTGGCCGGTACGGCCCATGCCGGTTTGCACTTCGTCGAACACCAGCAGCGCGTTGTGCTCGTTGCACAGTTCGCGGGCGCCTTGCAGGTAGGCCAGTTCGGCCGGCAGTACGCCGCCCTCACCTTGAATAGGCTCCAGGACCACGGCGCAGGTCTTGTCGGAAACGGCAGCTTTCAACGCAGCCAGATCGTTGTACGGCACGTGGGTGATGCCGGTGATCTTCGGACCGAAGCCATCGGAATACTTCGACTGGCCACCGACGTTCACGGTGAACAGGGTACGGCCGTGGAAGCTGTTGAGCGCGGCGATGATCTCGTACTTCTCGCTGCCATAACGGTCGAACGCGACACGACGGGCCAGCTTGAAGGCGGCCTCGTTGGCTTCGGCGCCGGAGTTGCAGAAGAACGCGCGCTCGGCAAAGGTGGCGTCGACCAGCTTGTGTGCCAGGCGCAGGGCCGGCTCATTGGTGAACACGTTGGACACGTGCCACAGCTTGTTCGCCTGCTCGGTCAAGGCACCGACCAGCGCCGGATGCGCGTGACCCAATACGTTGACGGCGATCCCGCCGGCGAAGTCGATCAGCTCGCGACCGGACTGGTCCCAAACGCGGGAACCGGCGCCACGCACAGGAATGAATGCGGCAGGCGCATAGTTGGGAACCATTACCTGATCGAAATCGGCGCGTTGTACCGCAGCGTGCTCAACGGACATCGGAGTCTCCTGAAGAGAAAACACTCGCCTGAAACTGGCGAGCTTGGTGAGGATTGTAAGGACAGTTTTCGGCCCGGCCTTGCCGCCAAGCGACAACTTCTTATAGCGCAAACCCCGGATTTTCCCGGGTTTACGGCAATGCGACATATAGGGTCGCAAAGGCGCAGTTTAACTGGCGGCGGACGTTTGCGGCAGGCTTGCTGCTTTGTAACTCATGGCAATGGCCCGAGCGCGGTAAATATGTACCGCACAGCGTCCGGGTTCGCGCGGTTTCCTAAGGGCCTCATCCCACTTCGATGGTCACCTTAACCGCATGAATACCCAACATACCGACATTGCTCGCGACACATTCAGGCCAGACGCTCACTATCAGCACCTGATCAACGTGATCCCCTCCTGGCTCCGTCAAGCAACGCCTCAACGGCGTGAGGCGCTGCGCAACAGCACGCCAGGCATTCCGGCCGGGCTCAAGGACGCTCCCCCCCATCAGCATGCAGAACTGGGCAAACTCATTGCCCGCCATGTGACCAGCCAGAACCAGGTTGATCAAATGATGGCAAAGCTGCAGAGCCCCGCCGACTTCGCCGAACCACTTCTCGAAGCGGCGCTCAAGACCCGATTCGGCCTGGAACTGGACGCTCGTAAAACGTTCCTTCGCCTTTATATCCCGGCTCACATTCCATGGCTTCGGCTGAAATCCGGCGCTGCGCGCATCTGGACGGTGTCGCTGCTGGATGCCGCACTGCACAATTTTGAAAGCGCCGAAACCAATGCAGACGCCTTCGAGCCCGCCTCGACTTACATCACGCCCCCCTCTGCTACCGGGCAATTCAATACATTGCCGCAGATACTGGAAAAGATGCCCATCACGGCTTTTACCCGCCTCTGCCGGGAACTGGACATTGGCCAGCGCTATAAAGAGTATCTGGACGACAATCTTGGCATCAGCAATCCCGTGGCCGCGGCAATACTGAAATCGAAGATTCACGACAGCCAGAAAACCGCACTCACCGCTGCCCTGCACATGGCGCAGATGCAAAAATTACTGGGCAGTGACGTCCACCAACTGACTCTTGGCTTGCTCGACAACCTGCCTTCTTTACGTTTGCATGGTCTGCCCTGGGGCTTCCATGAACTGACAATCATGAACGCTCGCCTGACCGGCATCGTTTTGTTTGCACCGGATCTGGAGCGCGCAACAGAAGTGGTCAGAGTGGTGGCCTACATTCCTGACGACCCCGAACACCCGATCAAGGAATACAGTTCAACCGCCGCATTCGCCGAGGAACTTGGTCAGCGCTTGCGTGCCCCCGAATACCAACAGTTTTTCAGTCGATTCATCAATCATGAGGATCGTGGGCACTTTTTCGCGCAGTTGAACAACGAGCTATCACCTTTAACCTGGCAGCCTGTTCCACCGGGCGATCCGCACCCGACCTGGCGAGAGCGCCCCAACCAACGTCCCGACTTACACATTGCGGCCACGCCGGTGAAAGACGATCTCTTGACCCACCTCTACCAGAGCAAGCTCAACAAGATCCTCAACGATGCGCGGGTGATCGCGGTATCCACCGCAACAGTCGACCAGAGAGCCCGCTGGGCGTTATGGGACTCCTTTACCGAAATAGCTTCGACCCTGCTGAACATCGCGGCCTTTATTGCCCTGCCGTTCGTACCTTTCCTTGGCGAGTTGATGCTGGCCTACATGGCCTACCAGTTGCTCGACGAAACCTTCGAAAGCATTGTTGACTGGGCCGAGGGCCACACCACCGAGGCCTTCGAGCATTTCATGGGCGGTGTTGAATCCGCCGTACAACTGGGCACCTTTGCGGTGGGTGGCGTGATCGCGGCGGGAGAATTTCGCGCGATCCTGCCCAAGGAAATCGTGCAGTTCATCGACCGTTTCAATTCGGTGAAGCGGCCCAATGGCGAAACCCGCTATTGGAAACCCGACCTGACCGCCTACGAGCACCCCGCCACACTCCCGGCAGACTCAAAACCGGATTCACTCGGACTGCACAGGCATCAAGGTAAAACCCTGTTACCCCTGGAAGGCAAAAACTACGCCGTCAGCGAGGACTCAGTCATCGGCGAGCATCGCATCGACCACCCCTCCCGCCCTGACGCCTACAAACCACAACTGCGGCACAACGGCACCGGCGCCTGGCAAACCGAACTCGACCAGCCGTTGAGCTGGGACCAGGCCACCGTGCTGCATCGTGTCGGCCCGGACATGCAGCGATTTCCGGTCAGCACCCGCGAGCGCATCCTCAGCATCAGCGGCAGCCACGAAGATGCCCTGCGCAAGATGCACGTGAATGCCGGGCAGGTGCCGCCGTTACTGGCCGACACACTCAAACGCTTCAGGGTCGATCAGGACATACAAACCTTTATCGATCAGATCGGCAGCGACCAGCCGGAGCACTTCCTCAAGGCGGATCCCGTGACACAGCTGGAACTGCTCAATGAAAACGGTTACTGGCCGGCAAACAAAGGCCTGCGACTGATCGACGAAAATGCGCAAACCCTTTGGCAAAGCCCGGCACCCGATGTGCCCGTAGCGCAAATAGATGCCGCCCGTCTCACCGACGGCGACCTGCTGAAAACCTTTCTCCTGACCCTGTCGGACAGTGAAGCCAGAACGCTGATGGGCGAAGAATTCGCTCACCCCTTCCCTGGCCTGGAAAACCGGGCGCTGCGGTTGCGCAAGATACTTGCGCGGCTTGCCGAACAGAAACGGCAAGGCCTGTTCGATCAGCGTTATCGCAGACTCGAACGTGGCGCCAGCGCAGCCATACAAGTGGTCATGGATACCGAGCCCGGACTGCCACGCAGCGTTGCTCAAGCGATTGTGGACACAGCAAGCGACCAGGAACTGCAGCAGCTAAAAAACACAACCATTGCCCCTCGATTAGCCGAACTGAGCCGAGAGGCCGGATTGCAAGTGCGCGTGACACGCGCCTACGAGGGGCTTGATTTGCCATCGACCGAGAACAACCTCGACACCGACCGGCTGGCCTTGCACACCCTGGAAAAACTGCCAGGCTGGACGGGACAGCTACGGTTGGAAATCCGCCAGTACACCCATGAGGGTCTGCTGATCGAGAGCCTTGGCCGTGCCGACGCGCCTCTGCGTAAAGTGCTGGTACTCAGAGAGGACGGCTCTTATCAGGCCTTCGATCATGACGGCGAAGAACTCGGCGGCATGGGCTCGCTCTACACCTGCCTGCTACAGGCCATGCCGGACAGCGAACGCACCGCCCTGAATCTGAATATCGGTGAAGGTGAACGGCTCAAGCAGCTGATTCGCCAGCATGCCTTGAGCCGTGATGCATTGCGCGCGCTGCTGGTTCAACACCCCGATCTCAAACCCACCTACGACCCAAAGGTAATGCGCTTGCTCGGTGGCGGTGACGGGTATCGTCAAATGCCACGCAACACATCTACCTTGCAAGCTCGGGCTCAGACACTGTTCCCCCATCTATCCGCCGAAGAGCTCGACGCCTTCGTCGAACGCTTGCAACAGCACCCAAACGGACCGCGGGCAGAACTGAATCGGCTTATGATTCAACACACGCAGCTCCAGGAAACGCTTTCTTCCTGGCGCGACGACATTCCGCTGTTTATTCCAGACACACAAATCAGGGTCACCCCCGAGCAATTCACTGCACAAAAGCAGCTCCGTCGACAGTTCACCATTGACCTGATGGACTGCTGGCGACAGCAATGGACCCTTCCCGTGACCGCGCTTGAAACAGTCGACTTCAACTTCTTCCAACCGATCATCGGCGAATTGCCAGCCCTGAGCACCGACTTCAGCGGCGTCACAATGCTTACACTGGAAGGCAGCAGCACCACGCGGGGCATGCATGAGTTTCTGCGCAGCTTTACCGGTTTACGCATCCTGAAACTGCGCGATTTCAACCTTGGCCACTTACCGGAAACCCTTCCATCGCTACAACTCGAAGAACTCATTCTGAGCAATTGCGCGATCACCCTCAGCCCCGAAAGCCAGGTCGGGCTCGCGGGCCTGCATCGGTTGACCACAATGGACCTGTACAAGAACCCCTTGGGCCTGACACCCGATGTCGGCAGCATGCCCGATTTGAATTACATCGACGTATCGCAGACGGGCGTTACTGAACTCCCGCGCGAATTATTGACTCGCCCACGCCTGCGCACCGCCCTGCTCAACAACAACCAGATCAAAGAGTTGCCCGGCGGACTTTTCACGTTGCAACAACGCACCCAGGAGGGTTTCGACCTGGGCAATAATCCGCTTTCAAGCGCAGCCCGCGAACGCCTCAAACAGCACTTCCAGCAGACCCGTCAGGACTTCGGTATCTTTGCCGAAGAAACAGATATCCACCGCGCGCAGGCACTGTACCCCTGGATGGACCAGGAAGATGCCAGCAAATTCGTCTACAAACTGCCCGGGACCCTGGATGAGGGGCGAGTCGAACTGACCCGCCTGGGAGTCGAACTCACCACCCTGGAGAACGACCTGTCCGCCTGGACCGGCAATATTCCCGCCGTCCACCCTCACAGCAATCAACCCTTCACTGCCCAGCAACTGCTGATCGAACATTCGACGCGGGACGCATTCAGAGAGTCCGCACTGCGCTGCTGGCGCCGGGAAACCGAGCTGGATGATTTCGACGATTCACTGCAGGCAACTACTTATGACCTGAGCCTGGACACGCGGATTATCGGTAACCTGCCGACACTGAGCGCAGATTTCAGCCATGTTTCTCTGGTTTACCTGAGTAGCGAGAGTGGCCTGACCACAGGCGTCACCGGATTCCTGGAGTGCTTCCCCAAACTCAAGACCCTCGTTATCAACGACTTCAGGCTAGACGATATCCCGGAGGCGATCTTCCGGATGAGCGATTTGAGATCGCTCAATCTCCTCGACTGCAACATCACCCTGACTCCGCAGTCTGCCCTGAACCTGGCCGAGATGGCCCGCCTGGAATTCATCGACTTGAGGAACAATCCGCTGGGGCTGGCTCCGGATATCAGCCAGATGGCGGACCTGGCGACCCTGCAACTGGACAACTGCGGGCTCACCGAATTACCCGCTGGACTGTTGCAGCTCAAGAGCCTGGAAACCGTAGACCTGAGCGACAACGCAATCAGCCGGATACCCGCCGACCTCCTCGAACTGCCGCTGGAGGTCGCCGAAAGCATCAACTTGCGGGGCAATCCGTTCTCCGAAGACAGCCTGCAGACCCTGATCGAGTATTTCAGGCTGACCAGTGTCGACTTCGGCATTCAGGAAGTGATCGATCGGGCAGAATTGGAGGTGTCGACGTCCGAGGCGTCCGAACCGGAAGACTGATCGGGATCAGGTGCCGATCAGCCGCGTTCCGGCGGCACCGATGACAATTCGAACGGGCTGCTGCTGCGCCGCTGGTTGCGATCTTCCCGCGGCGTGGCACCGAAGAAATTGCGGTAGGCGCTGGAGAAATGCGGCCCCGAGGAGAAGCCACAGGACAGGCCGATCTGGATGATCGACTTGCTGGTTTGCATCAACATCTGCCGGGCCTTGTTCAGGCGCAGTTCCAGGTAATACTGGCTCGGCACACGGTTGAGGTATTGCTTGAAGATCCGCTCCAGCTGCCGACGGGATACGCACACGTGCTGGGCGATTTCGTCGGTGGTCAGCGGTTCTTCGATGTTGGCTTCCATCAGCAACACCGCCTGGGTGAGCTTCGGATGACTGGAACCGAGGCGGTTCTGCAACGGAATGCGCTGGCGCTCGCCGCCCTCGCGGATGCGCTCGACCACCAGTTCTTCGGACACCGCACCGGCCAGTTCCGCACCGTGATCGCGGGCCAGCACGGCCAGCAACAAGTCGAGCACCGACATCCCGCCGCACGCGGTCAGGCGATCGCGATCCCAGTCGAACAGGTGACTGGTGGCGATGACCTTCGGAAAGCGCTCGGCGAAATCATCCTGCCAGCGCCAATGCACAGCCGCGCGATAACCGTCGAGCAAGCCCAACTGCGCCAGCGGGTAAACACCGGCCGACAGACCGCCGATCACGCAACCGGAACGCACCAGTTGCTTGAGCGCACTGCTGAGCGCCGGCGCCAGTGCGGTCGGTGGTTCGTCAGCGAGCAGGAACAGTTTCTGGAAGTTTTCGAGCTTGCCGGTCCACGCCTCACCCGGCAATTGCCAGGCGCTTTCGCTCGGCGCTTCGGCCTGCAGGAACGACAGCTCGTAAACCACGTCCGGATGCACACGCTGGGCAACACGCAAGGCCTCCTCAGCCAGCGCAAGCGTCAGTGCTTTAGTGCTGGGCCAAATCAGGAAACCAATTCGATGGGCAGTCATGGGCGAGCGATCCGAAGCGAAGAACAGTGATGAAGGCATGGGCCAATGCTAGCCCGTAAATGAACACAAATCGCAAAACCGGCAAAGATCAAATGTGGGAGCGGGCTTGCTCGCGAAAGCGGTGGTTCAGACAGCAATGATGTTGACTGACACCCCGCCTTCGCGAGCAAGCCCGCTCCCACAGGGGATCCGGGCCAGCCTTTAGACTGCGAAGCATGCACTATCGCAGTGCACAACGTCAGTTCTGATTACTTCAGGCTACCCGACAGGAATTGCTGCAGACGCTCGGATTGCGGGTTCACCAGCACTTCGCGCGGGTTACCGCTTTCTTCAACCACACCTTTGTGCAGGAACACCAACTGGTTCGACACTTCACGGGCGAAGCCCATTTCGTGGGTCACCACGACCATGGTCCGGCCTTCCTGGGCCAGAGCCTGCATGACTTTCAACACGTCGCCAACCAGCTCCGGGTCGAGGGCCGAGGTCGGTTCGTCGAACAGCATCACCTCAGGTTCCATCGCCAGTGCACGGGCAATCGCCACGCGCTGCTGCTCGCCGCCGGACATGTGCCCTGGGTAAGCATCCTTGCGATGGGCCACGCCTACCTTGTTCAGGTAGTGTTCGGCCTTCTCGCGCGCTTCAGCCTTGGACATGCCCAGCACATGCACCGGCGCTTCCATGATGTTTTCCAGCGCGGTCATGTGCGACCACAGGTTGAAATGCTGGAACACCATCGACAGGCGCGAACGCATGCGTTGCAGCTGTTTCGGGTCGGCGGCCTTCAGCGCGCCGTCCTTGTTCGCCACCAGCTTCAGCTCTTCGTTGTTGAGCAGAATCCTGCCCGCGTGCGGCTGCTCCAGCAGGTTGATGCAGCGCAGGAAAGTACTTTTGCCGGAGCCACTGGAACCGATGATGCTGATCACATCGCCGGCTGCCGCTTTCAGGGACACGCCCTTGAGCACTTCGTGACTGCCATAGCGTTTATGCAGGTCTTGGACTTCAAGTTTGTACATGCGGTCGGTTCTCACAAAAACAGTCAGTCAGTGGTATCAGTGCTTGCGCGGGGCCAGGTAGCCCAGCCAGCGGCGCTCGGCCATCTTGAACAGCTTCACCAGGATGAAGGTCAGGCACAGGTAGAACACGCCAGCGGTGATGTACGCCTCGAACGGCAGGTAGAACTGGGCGTTGACCGTGCGCGCGGCACCGGTGATGTCGATCAGGGTCACGATGGACGCCAGACTGGTGGTCTGCAGCATCATGATCACTTCGTTGCTGTACTGCGGCAGCGCGCGACGCAGGGCCGACGGCAGCAGGATGCGCTTGTACATCTTGACCCGCGACATGCCCATGGCCTTGGCCGCTTCGATCTCGCCGTTCGGCGTGGCACGCAGGCTGCCGGCGATGATTTCGGCGGTGTAGGCGCTGGTGTTGATCGCGAAGGCCAGGCACGCACAGAACGTTGCGCTGGACAGCCACGGCCAGAGGAAACTTTCCCGCACGGCTTCGAACTGCGCCAGACCGTAGTAGATCAAGAACAGCTGCACCAGCATCGGCGTGCCGCGGATCACGTAGGTGTAGAGCCAGGCCGACATGTTGACGACCGAGTTCTTCGAGACGCGCATCAGGCCCAGCGGCAAGGCGCACAGCAAGCCGAAGAACAGCGACAGCGCGAGCAGTTTGAGGGTGGTCACCAGGCCGCCAAGGTACAGCGGCATGGCCTCCCAAATGACGTTGTAGTCGAAGATCATAGATCAGCCGCCCTTACGCCTACCGAGTAGCGCTTCTCAAGGTGACGCAATGCCAGCAACGACACACTGGTGATCACCAGGTACATCGCGGCTACTGCGAGGAAGAAGGTGAAAGGCTCGCGGGTGGCATCGGCCGCCTGCTTGGCCTTGAACATCATGTCTTGCAGACCCACCACCGAAATCAGCGCGGTAGCCTTGGTCAATACCAGCCAGTTGTTGGTGAAACCCGGAATCGCCAGGCGAATCATCTGTGGTACCAACACCCGGAAGAACACCTGAAAACTGCTCATGCCGTAGGCCATGCCGGCTTCGGCCTGACCCTTGGGGATCGCCATGAAGGCGCCACGGAAGGTTTCCGACAGGTACGCACCGAAGATGAAGCCCAGGGTGCCGATACCGGCCGCCAACGGGTTCAGGTCGATGTACTCGTCAAAGCCGAGCAGCGGTGCGACGCGGTTGAGCAGGTCCTGGCCGCCGTAGAAAATCAGCAGGATCAGCACCAGGTCGGGAATACCGCGGATCACCGTGGAATACAGGTCGCCCAGCCAGGCCAGCCAGCGCACCGGCGACAGACGCAGTGCCACGCCGATCAGGCCCAGAACGATGGCCATGGCCATGGACGACAAGGCGAGCTGAAGCGTCAGCCAAGCGCCATCGAGGATGACAGCCCCGTAGCCTTTCAACATGATTCAGGTCCTCGAAAGTTGGGATGAAAAAATGGCGCAAACCTCAGAGATCCTGTTGCTTGCGCCATTTCGGACTTGTCGCTGGGACGAATTACTTGCCGTAGATATCGAAGGCGAAGTACTTGTCCTGGATTTGCTTGTACTTGCCGTTCGCACGAATGGCTGCGATGGCGTTGTTGAGCTTGTCCAGATCTTCCTTGTCGCCCTTGCGTACCGCGATGCCTACGCCGTCGCCGAAGTATTTGACGTCGGTGAACGCAGGGCCGACGAAGGCGAAGCCTTTACCGGCATCGGTTTTCAGGAAGCCGTCATCCAAAAGCGTAGCGTCTGCCACGGTGCCGTCGAGGCGGCCGGCGGCCACGTCGAGGTAAATTTCGTTCTGCGAACCGTAAGGCTTGATCTCGGCACCCAGCGGGGCCAGGACTTCGCGGGCGAAACGCTCGTGGATCGAACCACGCTGCACGCCGATGTTCTTGCCCTTGAGCTCGGTCAAGCCTTCGCTGACCTGAGTGCCGGCCTTCATGACCAGGCGAGCCGGGGTGTTGTAGTACTTGTTGGTGAAGTCCACGGACTTCTTGCGATCTTCAGTGATCGACATGGACGACAGGATCGCGTCGATCTTGCGCACTTTAAGCGCAGGGATCAGGCCGTCGAACTCTTGCTCGACCCACACGCACTTGACCTTCATTTCTTCGCACAGCGCGTTGCCGATGTCGTAGTCGAAACCAACGATGCTGCCATCCGGCGCCTTGGACGCGAACGGAGGGTAAGCCGCCTCGATACCGATTTTCAGAGGTTTTTCATCGGCGAAGGTTGGCAAGGACAGCACGGACAGTGCCAGGGCGCCAAGCAGCACGAGTTTCTTCATCTTGGGACTCCATCGGTAAAGGGCAAAAACGGCAGAGTGAGCGACAGCCCAATATGCGAATGAGTGGAACCAGAAAGCAGTGCTGCGTCCTGGGAAGCGGGTGTTGAAATTCAACACGAGCAACGACGAGCGAGTGATCGGCATTCTAACGACAGGCCCGAGGCCGATATTTCTTCAATGCGACAACTAATTACAGAAGCACCGAGAAAGCCGTTTTAGCACGTTGACAGCCCTGCAAAATCATGCAAGAGCAAAAGATAGTGAACCGATCTACGTTGCAAATTGCGGGCCTATTATTGGCAAACCCTTCTAATCCGGCAAGCGCAGTGTAGCGGCTTATTTTTTTGAGGCGCATTTCAGGGCCGGATTTAAGCCCCGGCGTTTCCCAATGCCCCGTATTGGCGCGACGCGGTTACACATTCAGTAACCTGAAATAACACAGGTAACAGTAGGAATTGTCCTGCGGCCGAAGCCGATATTTATTGGCCGTTGTTTATTTGGTGTCAGGCAGACCGCCTTCGCGAGCAAGCCCGCTCCCACAGAGGGGGCTTTAGTGGATGCAAATTTGGTGGTCGACACAGAACCATTGTGGGAGCGGGCTTGCTCGCGAAGGCGGCCTGCCTGACACCACAAAAACCCCAGACAAGAAAAAGCCCTGCCAGGCAAAACCAGGCAGGGCTGTGGATGACTCAGAACCGCCGCTTACGCGACATTCATGGTCTTGTGGGTATCAATCAAATGCTGCACCACACTCGGATCAGCCAGGGTGGAAATATCCCCCAACCCATCATATTCAGCCGTGGCAATCTTGCGCAGAATCCGGCGCATGATCTTGCCCGAACGAGTCTTCGGCAGTCCCGGCGCCCACTGGATCACATCCGGTGAAGCAATCGGGCCGATCTCCTTGCGCACCCAGTTTTTCAGTTCCAGGCGCAGCTGTTCGTTCGGCTCTTCACCGTTCTTAAGGGTGACATAGACATAAATGCCCTGCCCCTTGATGTCGTGCGGCACGCCAACCACAGCGGCCTCGGCGACTTTCGGGTGCGCGACCATCGCGCTTTCGATCTCGGCGGTGCCCATGCGGTGGCCGGACACGTTGAGCACGTCGTCCACGCGACCGGTGATCCAGTAGTAACCATCGGCATCGCGACGGGCGCCGTCACCGGTGAAGTACATGCCACGGAAAGTCTTGAAGTAAGTGTCGACGAAGCGGTCATGGTCGCCAAACAGCGTACGCGCCTGGCCTGGCCACGAATCGAGAATCACCAGGTTGCCCTCGGCCTCGCCTTCGACGATGTTGCCCAGGTTGTCCACCAGGGCCGGCACCACGCCGAAGAACGGACGCGCCGCAGAGCCTGGCTTGAGCGCATGAGCGCCCGGCAGCGGGCTCATCATGTTGCCGCCGGTTTCGGTCTGCCACCAGGTGTCGACGATCGGGCAACGGGACTTGCCGACATTCTTGTAGTACCAGTCCCAGGCTTCCGGGTTGATCGGCTCGCCCACCGAACCCAACAGGCGCAGGCTGCTGCCATCGGCGCCTTCAACGGCGGCAGTGCCCGAGGCCATCATGGCGCGGATCGCGGTCGGTGCGGTGTAGAGGATATTGACCTTGTGCTTGTCGACGATCTTCGCCACCCGGGTGATGTCCGGGTAGTTCGGCACGCCTTCGAACAGCAGCGTGGTCGCGCCATTGGCCAGCGGGCCGTAGACGATATAGCTGTGGCCGGTGACCCAGCCGACGTCGGCGGTGCACCAGTAGATTTCACCCGGGCGGTAGTCGAACACGCGCTCGTGGGTCATGGCCGCGTACAGCAAGTAGCCGCCGGTGGTGTGTTGCACGCCCTTCGGCTTGCCGGTGGAGCCGGAGGTGTAAAGGATGAACAGCGCTTCTTCGGCACCCATCTCTTTCGGCGCGCACACGGTGCCGGCCACTTTCATCAGGTCCTCGAACCAGATGTCGCGATGCTGGTTCCACTTGATGTCGCCACCGGTGCGCTTGCACACGATGACTTTCTGGATGCTGCTGGTTTCCGGGTTGGTCAGCGCGTCGTCGACGTTGGCCTTGAGCGGGATCTTCTTGCCGGCACGAATGCCTTCGTCGGCAGTGATCACCACTTTGGATTTGCAGTCGATGATGCGACCGGCCAGGGCCTCCGGGGAGAAGCCGCCGAACACCACCGAGTGAATCGCGCCGATCCGGGTACAGGCCAGCATGGCGACCACGGCTTCGGGGATCATCGGCATATAGATAGTCACCACGTCGCCGCGGTGCACGTCCTGGCCACGCAGGGCGTTGGCGAACTTGCACACTTGCTCGTGCAGTTCGCGGTAGGTGATGTTGCGGCTTTCGGCAGGGTCATCGCCCTCCCAGATGATCGCGACCTGATCGCCGCGCTCGGCCAGATGACGGTCCAGGCAGTTGTAGGAAACGTTCAGGGTGCCGTCGGCGAACCATTTGATGTCGACATGGTGATCGTCGAAGGAAGTCTGCTTCACCGTGGTGAAAGGCTTGATCCAGTCGAGGCGCTTGGCTTGCTCGCGCCAGAAGCCGTCGGGGTTGACGACCGACTGCTGGTACATCGCCTTGTAGGTCGCCTCGTCGGTCAGCGTGTTAGCCAGAACCTCGGGACGAACGGGATACAGGGAAGCCGCACTCATCTTTCTTACCTCGGTGGAATAGTTGTTTTTGTATGACCCTGTTTTAGCCGGGCCGGGGCTATAGAACCATTCGACGATGGTAGTAACAAGTCCCTACAAAGTGTCGTGAAAAACCGTCAACCCCACTACCACTGCGGTACCTGTGGGAGCGAGCTTGCTCGCGATGGTCGTCAACGATAACGCACCCAATCTGACACCCCGCAGTGCAAGTTCACACCTGCAAAAGAAGAGGTTATTCAGGGATTGTTACAGGATCTGTCAAAAGTGTTTATCAAAACCACGCCTATATGGACGAAGCGTCGACGCCTAAAATCAGCCACGCCAACAAGGCAACCTGATTAACCCAGTTGCAGCCCCCACGAAGGCAGTTAATCAAACCCCTGATACCGAAGCTCCACACGCAATCCCAAAAAGATTGCGTGCCCCCTTTCGACCTCTAAAAGGTAAATTTCAAATGAAAGCTTTATTGGTTCTGGCCCTCAGCAGTCTGTGCGCAACCGCCATGGCAAACGAGGTCCCGACTGATGTCGCGCAGCAACAACCAGCAATAGAGGAATACACCTACTCCACCCACCTGGACATCGCCAAAGTGATCTCCATGAGCGAAGCCCCGAACGTGTGTGAAGTTGTGCCGATGAAAATGGAATACGAAGACTCCCACGGCCAACGACATATCCTGCGCTACAGCATGGTGGGCAATGGCTGCTCCAACGGCTGATCCCCCGCTTCACCCCTCCCCCAAAAGGTTCGACCCACCCGCCGCGATCAGGCAGATGAAGCGCCGAACCTTAATGATCGATTAAGTCGATTATTTTAAGCATTTATTTGCGCTTTTTAATCGAAATGATCGGCATAGAATCAACTGCAACCCAAGACAAACAACACCCACGAATCTGGAGCAACAACCATGAAAACCCAACTGATCCTCGCCCTGACCCTCTCCGTCCTGGCAGCCAACACCTTCGCCGCCGATGGTTACGACCGCACCGGCTCGGCTGCTTACACCACTGAAGCCACTGTCGCTTCCGACGGTTCTGACCACACCGGTGCCGCCCGCCTCGCCGCCGATGGTGCCGATCACGTTGGCGCAGGCAAACTGGCTTCCGACGGCTCTGACCACACCGGCGCCGCCCGCCTCGCCGCCGATGGTGCCGATCACGTTGGCGCAGGCAAACTCGCCTCCGACGGCTCCGACCACACCGGCGCAGCCCGTCTAGCCGCCGATGGTGCCGATCACGTCGGTGCCGCTCGCCTGAGCTGATCCGCCAGCGTGACTTCACAGCCCGACTTCGGTCGGGCTTAGTTGTGTCTGGAGCCTGAGAAAACCCCACCGAAACACAAGATGTAGTGAAAAAAGCCTTTTTTGGTCATTTCTTGAACAAAAATAATCCGAGGCAAAAAATTAAGAAAAAAAATCTTCCCCCGCCAACATCGTTCAAAGCCCTGTAAACCCTCACTCCGACCGAAAAACGGCCCCCGTCGACCGTTCCGTGAGCCATTTCGCCGCACCACAGCACGCAAAACTTCCCTATAATGCGGCCTTAAACGGGCCTGCAATATTCCCTTACAGGGACGAAAAGCCAGTCTGAAGCCCCGCACAAGCGATCAACGCTTGCTGCGCCCATCAGTGGCTCTCGGAACCCCGTACAAAATTCTGTTTGATGCCTGCGTATAGCTGCCGCAAAAAACGATTCCTTTAGATCCAACGCGGCCAGTAAGGCCGTGTGAAAAACCGACCTATCCAATTTCACACGGGCACACTGGCCCTCACGCAGGAGACGACACGTCATGCTGAGCTGGGACGAATTCGACAAAGAAGACACGGAAGTAGCAGTCAAGAGCGCCAACGCTGGCCACGCCACCGAAGCCAACATGGACCGTCTCGACAGCGCCGGCGGTGCCG
The DNA here is from genome assembly GCF_019947335.1 of Pseudomonas sp. BF-R-24. Taxonomy (NCBI): domain Bacteria; kingdom Pseudomonadati; phylum Pseudomonadota; class Gammaproteobacteria; order Pseudomonadales; family Pseudomonadaceae; genus Pseudomonas; species Pseudomonas sp. BF-R-24. Next base: position 8,709 of record NZ_JAGYGG010000057.1, on the reverse strand, counting down.
CCGCCCTGGAAGCCCGTGCCGTGACCGCCGCTGACTCCGCCGCCGTTGCCCGCGCCAAAGCTGCCCTGGACTCCCTCGACGTCGCCGAAGGCCTCGCCGAACTCGAAGGCGCCTCCGCCCGTGTCGCCGTTGACGAAAAGCGCATGATCAACTGCCGCGCCGACCTCAACCAACTCGTACCCTTCAAGTACGACTGGGCCTGGCAGAAGTACCTGGACGGCTGCGCAAACCACTGGATGCCGCAAGAAGTCAACATGACCGCCGACATCGCCCTCTGGAAAAACCCGGAAGGCCTGACCGACGACGAGCGCCGCATCGTGATGCGCAACCTCGGCTTCTTCTCCACCGCCGACTCCCTGGTTGCCAACAACCTGGTCCTGGCCGTGTACCGCCTGATCACCAACCCGGAATGCCGCCAGTACATCCTGCGCCAGGCCTTCGAAGAGGCGATCCACACCCACGCCTACCAGTACTGCATCGAATCGCTGGCCATGGATGAAGGCGAAATCTTCAACATGTACCACGAGATCCCATCGGTCGCGAAAAAAGCCACCTGGGGCCTGAAATACACCCGCTCGATCTCCGATCCAAAGTTCGAAACCGGCACCGTCGAAACCGACAAAGAACTGCTGCGCAACCTGATCGCCTACTACTGCGTTCTGGAAGGCATCTTCTTCTACTGCGGCTTCACCCAGATCCTCTCCATGGGCCGCCGCAACAAAATGACCGGCGTCGCCGAGCAGTTCCAGTACATCCTGCGCGACGAATCCATGCACCTGAACTTCGGCATCGACGTGATCAACCAGATCAAAATCGAAAACCCGCATTTGTGGGATGCCGAGATGAAGGAAGAAGCTTCTCAGATGATTCTGCAAGGTACTCAGCTGGAGATCGAATACGCGCGTGACACCATGCCTCGCGGCGTGTTGGGCATGAATGCGGCGATGATGGAGGACTACCTCAAGTTCATCGCTAACCGTCGCCTGTCGCAGATCGGCTTGAAGGAAGAGTATCCAGGGACGACTAACCCGTTCCCTTGGATGAGCGAGATCATGGACTTGAAGAAAGAGAAGAACTTCTTTGAGACTCGGGTTATTGAGTATCAGACTGGCGGGGCTTTGAGCTGGGATTGATTCTGGGTTTATTAGCGATTCGCTAATCGCATTTAAATAGCAGAACTAAAAAGCCCCGATCTAATCGGGGCTTTTTAGTTTCAACAGCTAATCATCAAGCAAGCTTAGGCGTAGCTCTCTTCACCCTTCGCCTCTTCAGCAAAGCGTTGGTCGTAATCCCTTACCTTGTCGAACAGGATACCAAACACCACTTTCGAGATCTTTGACGCTAGTAATGGTGGCACTGCGTTTCCAACTTGGTGGAACTGGTCGGTTCTGCTGCCCTGGAAGAAATAGTTGTCTGGAAATGTCTGGATACGAGCGGCTTCTCTAACAGACAAACTCCGGCATTGAGTTGGATCGTAATGAATAAAATAATGTCCATCTTTGGAGATATGACTTGTAATAGTTGTTGCGTACCGTTCTTCAATCTGAACTCTAAATCGATCGCTAAACTTTCCTGTTTCCCAGTTCTTATGGTCGGGTGCCAGACCCTTTAGGAAGAACCCCTCATGCCCTTTAGGCGAAGAACCATGAAGCTTTGCATACACAGCAGCAAATAGGTATCTACGTAGATCCGTCGGCATATGCCCACGAGACTCATGATTCAGCCAATAGTCTAAATTTTCGTCTAAATACCACTCGTCCAGGCTCGAACTATTGGTCGAGCCATCATCCTTCGCATCTTTTCTTTTTACCCTTTTCCCACCAGGACTCACCGGCACGTCTGGCCCCTCAAAGGCTCTAGACAGATCTTGAAACCCAGACCATAGCTCTACGTTGACAGGATTGGTCTGGCTTTGAAGATGATCCAGCTGCTCTGTAACAACATCAATCCAGCCTGCTTGGCTGTCCTCGGTTTTTGAAAGCCCACTGCGAAGTCTAGGCAGGTTATTTAGCACCTGACCTACTGAAACCTTTGACTCTTTGCATTTTTCAGAAGCCAGCTTTACCCAATCATTCGACGCTGGAAGACTATCTGTAGCAATACCTAAAAGGATTACCCGATGCCTTGCTTGGGGAATACCATAATCCTCTGCCCTAATGATGAAGGCTTTTGGGTCAATCTTTTCCACATCCTCACCAGGACCAAAAGAACTGCCAGTTACCAGTGAGTAGATACGGTACTGCTTGCCCACCCCATCTAGGTGAAGAGCTTGGCCAGGGTCCGAAAGGTCTTTCAAAATGTTCGAAAATATCCGCTCATTGTTAACCTTGGAAGAGAGAATTCCCTTTACATTTTCCATGACGAACATTGTGGGCTGCCTCTCCCGAATGATTCGCAGGTATTCCTTGTATAGGAAATGTCGGTGGTCTTCCTCTGCCTTGTAATCAACCTTGGACTGGTTCCGCGCACGCCCAACAATAGAATATGCCTGACATGGAGGTCCACCGATCAGCACCCACGGGCGCCTTTCGTTCAGTCCGTCGTTCAGGGCTTCATCTAGGGTTGTATTGCCTTGGTCACTCCCCAGTGTGATGCACTTGGCTTCCTTCCCCGCCAAGTCCCACAGGTACTCTGTATTAACAGATGGCTCAAATGTGTCTGGTGCTTTTGGATCGTTGCAGAAATTGTAGTATTCAAAAAGCAGGTCTGGTCTTCGCTTTTTGAGCAGTCGATAGAACGCACGTAACCGGAGGGTTTGCCAAGCTTTTGGGTCTTTTTCCGCAGAAACAACGATCTCGAAGCGCCCCCCTCCACCAGATGAAGTAAAACCTTCACCAAGCCCTCCAGGGCCGGCAAAGAGGTCTACGATCTGGATCGGCTCATTGAGAAACCCGATAGGCTCAGGGGTCACATCTTCTGGAAGATTCAGATTTATCTGGGAGTCATTCATGGACATAGTCAGCAAAGAAGTCAGGTCTCGCATGATGGCTGGCATCCGTGGTAGCGATACATCTCCGGAAATAAAAGTCCGGCGCATGCTGCATCGGTATGGTTTCAGGTATCGCTTGCATCAACGGAATCTACCTGGAAGACCCGATCTGGTGCTATCACGCTATCGGGTCTGTATTTTTGTTCATGGCTGTTTCTGGCACAGACACGCTGGCTGCCGCTACGCAACCACTCCAAGAACCAATGACGAATTCTGGCGAATAAAGTTTGACCAGAACGTTGCCAGAGATGCCGAGAACAAGAAAAGCCTACTGGCATCGGGTTGGCGCGTTTTCGAACTATGGGAGTGCGGTATACGTGGGCCAGAAACCGAAATGAACTGGATTTTGGATGCGATCAGGGATTGTAATCAAAAATTCGTCTCTTGGCCTGACCTCATTACTGGTACAGCCTCAGAAATTCGTAGGTCAGCCGAGCCAGACCGAAACGATGCCTAGACGCCGACTCCCGATTTTCACCGACCTCACCGTCCCAAAACCGCTAAAGCCTCAGCGCCCATAAACGCCCCCCCCTTTGCGACGCCGCCAATCGCAATACACGCAAAAAAAACTTGACCAATCGTCAAACATTATCTAAATATTCACTAAACATTTCAGAAATATTCTGTTTTCTTGTAGGATTTTTGGGGCTCTCATGTCAGAAAAAAGAGAAAAATTTGTAAGGTTGGCAGAGCAACGTGTAAATCGTGCCCTCAACGACATACGTCTGATCGGAAACCTTTCCAACCGAAGCGCATACAGCTTTACAGATGACGACATAAAAAAGATCTTCAAGACTCTACAGAAGGAGCTGGATCAGGCAAAAATGCGCTTCTCTGACGCCGAAAATGCCGCTGGTGGCGACTTCAAGCTGTAGCAGTAATTGTTCTGGATCTACTACGAATAGGGAGAATTGATTGTGGCTCATTGGCAGTTTCGCCCGCTGAATCCGAACGAGACTTCAGGGTCTAGCATTTCAGACGACAATTTCGCGGATGAAGAGCGTACCAGCGTTGAAATCCTCGTCCGCGAAACGCTGCAGAATCCATTGGATGCGCGAAGCAGCGAAAGCGTTGTTCGCGTTGAATACAAGCTGGTCACGGTGGACTTGGCCACCACCAAGTTCGCTCGATCCATCTTCTCAGACGATTGGAAAAAGCACTTCCTAGCCGGCGAACTGATAGAGAGCGATGCACTCCCTAACGAGATGACGTTTCTTGTCATCGAGGATTTCGGAACAACCGGTCTGGAGGGGTGCTATACGGACTCGTCATGTGAGGGCTCGACTGAAAATTGGAATGCATTCTGGTTCCGCGAAGGCGAAGGCGCGAAAACGACAAAATCCAATGGTGGAGCTGGTCAAGGAAAAATCACCTTGTACCTGGCTAGCAAGTTGAGGAGCGTTTTTGCCCTAACTAAGCGCAAATCAGATGACATCGAACTTCTGTTCGGCTGCTGCCGCTTCAAACGTAACTACAAGCTGCCCGACGACAATAGACGCTGGGCAAAGGAAGCAAGGTGGGGAGCAATCAATGACCCGAACGAACTCGCGGTCCCCATCGACAAAACTCAGATACTTGACGGAATTAAGGGCGAACTCGGATTAGCTAGGGAAGCAGAAGCCGGAACGACCTTTATTGTCCCAATGCCGGCGGGGGACATCACGGAAAAGGCGCTGCGAAATGCCGTGGTCAACGAGTTCTTTTTCGCCATCAATCGTGGTCGTCTAGTGGTGAAAGTCGGCAATATTACTTTGGATACCTCAAGTATCGCCGACGTGGCGAGTAACATGGGTGGGGATTGCCGGCTGGCCAAGGGTTACCGCGATTTTCTCGCACTAACTGCGAAGGATGCGGATGAAGCGGTCACTGCCACGGCAAAGGATTCGTGGTCGAAAGAAGCGAGGTTGACAATAGGTGCATTCGAGGAAGCTGAGCTGACTTCATTGAAGGAAAAATTCGGCAACTCCGAAATGGTTTCGGTGGATTTCATCATCCCGGTCAAAAAGAAACAACCGAAAGAAACCTCAACGGCAAAATTCCGAGTTTTCCTCCAGCAAGACGAAAGCGCAGAGCAGAGCCAAGAGCTGTTCGTTCGGCAAGACTTAGGAATCGATGGCGAAAAGAGATTGAAGGCAGCACGAATCATCGTCCCGGTGATGGCTCTTACCTTCATTCAGGATCCCAAGCTTTCCGATTTGCTAGTGGCAGCCGAAGAGCCAACCCATCGCAACTGGAATGCTAAGCGGCCGAAGGTCGTGGCTCAATACTTTTCGCCTAATGATGCGCTGAATGCGGTTCGCAATGCAGCGCTTCGACTAGTGCAACTGATCTCACCGGAAGGCAAAAAGGATGACACCGCCTTGGCGATTTATTTCGCCGATCCGGCTTCCGAACCTGCCAAACGTTTAGGTGGCGGCGGGGTAATGCCGGAAACACCTAAGGGTGAACAACAACCGCCGAAAGAAATTCCGAAGCCAAAACCCAAACCTGTCGTACTCAAGATTCTTGATAAAGGATTCGAGGTTCGTGCGAATGCAGCGGAAGGATTCAATTACCCGATTGATTGTAAAATTACTCTGGCCTACGCCACCGTGGTAGGAGACGCATTCAAACTGTGGGATGCAGCCGACTTCTGGATCGGTGATGAATCGTTGTATCCACGCAAGCATTCAAGGATTTCCGAGCCTACCACTTCACTTAATACGATGAGCTTCCGTTTGGACGATGAAAACTCTTGGCTGTCAGTTGCCGGTTTTGATAGCAACCGCCAGCTTGAAATCCGCGTGAAGTATCAGGAGGTATCCGATGGGGCAAATAACGAGGACAACTAATCCCACCCGATTAAGACAGATCGACAAGAAGCACTTCGTGGTACGAGTCAGGAATGACTCCTCTGATGGCAGAGTTTTCTGGTTGGACAGCTTCGATTATGGGGCGGCTGATCTTGATCCTTCCGTGCTGCTGGGCTGTATCGTCCATGCAGGAAGTACGGAAGAATATTTCGAACTTGGCCCTTTGTCCGAGTTCAAGAAAACTCCTACGAGCATCCGGGACATTGCCACAGACAAACCGTTGAAATTCAGGTTCATTTTTAACAAACCGGGCGAATCACGGCTCATCGGATACACGGACAATGTCAGGGCATTGGATGAGGCCGGCAATCTCGGCTCCAGCCTAGTGGACATTGAGCCCACGGATCTGCACGGCATCGCTTGGAAACTTGTACTTCCAGAGGGAAAGGGCTCGGGCGATAAACCGAATGTGCTAGTGGAACGATCTTTATTCCCCACCGCCGCTTCTGCAGTAAATCAACCTTGGTTTGGCGCTCTTGTTATGCCTGAAGTCATGCGCCAAGTTGCAATTGCAATTGCAAAAGATCCATCGGCACTCGATGACCCGGAAACTTGGATTGCAGCATGGGCTGACTTCATCGTCACATTGGGTGCTAGTCCTCCCATCGAGTTCGAGGAAGATGACATCCTAGTTCAAGAGGCATGGGCCGATGACGTTGTCACGAGGTTTGCTGCAAAGGGAATTTTCAAACACCACATGGCTGAGGCTTTGGCAGAGATGGAAGGTGAATAGTCATGACTAACCAAGTCCGATCACTGAGTGAAGTCGGCATCGCCAAGCTTGCAGCATGGATCGACAACCCTACCAGCGCGGCTCCAAGAGAGCTTTTGAAGGACGATACATTTACCGATGTTGTTGATGGTGAATACCCGATCGACTTGTCCAGAAAGTTTTCAACCAGCTTCGAGCTGGGGGAATACCTAGCAAACCAGGTTTTTGTAGGCAAAGTGGACCGATTTGCCCTACTTTCAAATCATGGTATGTGGGCATGGATTTCGCTAGCTTTCATGGAAAGCTTAGTGAGTAAAGGTCGAGGCACTGGTGTAGGAAAGCCTTTAGCAAAACCGCACTACATCATGCAGTCTCCGCGACTGGCCTACCGCCTGGTTGCTCGAACTGCATGGGACTTGGTAAGCCTACATGGAACAGCAGCCAAGGTTGCCTTGGGTTCCCTGAGATCACCATGGGGTGAAATGGCCGAACAGATGGCGTCGCGCCAGGAAATCTACGCCCATCGAAGTTTTTGGCCGGTAGCCAATTCGCTCTATGCCATGCCTGATGGTTCGGTAAAAAAAGGGGTGACTTCTCAGCGCCAGAAGAAAGATCGCTGCGATCCGAAGAGTAAAGCTGGGTTGGGTGGCATCCGTCGCCTACCTTTCACCTTCAAACAATTCGAGCGCACTTACAATTTGCGTCAGATGGCCAGCGACGAAATTGCGACACTGCTGCCTACTGAGTACGTCAAATGGCGTGAGGGGAACTGATCAACCGATCCGAAACTGCACACTCAGGAACAGGTTGTGCGCAGTTTCGTACATCGCTCAGGATTGCACGCGGCCTGCACGTCAACCTCTCGCGTAATCCGAGGAGGCTTTCGTGCATGGCTGCGTTTGGCATCAACATCCCAAGTGCAAGTACGCACACTGCCCACAGAGTCAACTTCTGACAGAGCAAGCCTGATGAAGAATGCTGAAAGATCTCTCAAAACTCAGCAAGTGCTAGGCAGGGTTGGAGGTTGTGACAATTGGGGAATGCCACACCAAAAACAGAGAACTCCTACGTACTGAAATCCGAAAGATATTCGAATTGAGTGCTTAAGCCCTCCAGCTTGCAGTTGAAAAATCATTACCGTTTTTTCACTGTTGACCACGCGGCATTGACCCTCTAGGCTTCCAATTCGGCGCCTAAGAAACGCCTCAACCAGAGCGGTCCTCCGCACCCGACAGTCATGCGGCTTTTTTTCGTCTGCGGTTTCTCTACGCCTGCGAGAAAATTCCCGTTATGTCGGGAGTGGGCGAATACAAGACCCGAAAGGGGAATATGTCCGGCCCGTCTCTGGTGGGTTTCTTAGCTCCCGACACCCTTAACGAATGCCCTAAGAAAGCAACCAGAGGTAAAGGAAATGCCTGACCATCCGACCTTCACGATGAAGGTGACTCGCCGTGCCCACAGATCCAGCTACGCGCTTCCGCTCCAGGAGGCCCGCCATGCCTGAATTACTCAAACCCACCCTCTTCATTCGTCACAATGTCCACCTGCATGCCCTTCTTTTGGAGAACCAGGCGTGGTTCTGCGCACATGATCTAGGGCGGCTGATGGGCAAACATCTAGATGAGCGCGTAACTCGCAAGCTCGATGCGGACCAGAGGCAAATGATGCTCGTTGACCTCTATGGCGCGGCTAAAGAGCGTTTGATGGTGAGCGAGTCAGGTGTGTATGCATTGTTGATTTATCACTACTGCCCTGAGAACCGGTTGTTGCGAGAGTGGCTGACTCATCAGGTGGTACCTGCGCTACGTGATGCGCGGCCGTTGCGGATGGTGGAGCGCCCGACGTTGAGTCTGCTGGATTGGCCGAAGATGTCGCTCTGTATGTTGCATTGGCAAGATGAGCCGTGGATTCGATTGCGGGATATGCCGTGTGTGTTGGCGGATGATCCTTTCAATCGGCGTGAGTCCTGGTGGCGTAAGGCCTCTCGGGTTATGCGCGGATTCTGATCTCTCGGCAGTCTCAAACAATCCGCTGCTTGAGTTTCAGGTAGCGGATTTGGTTTAAGTGGCGCATTCACTGACGCCATCGCGAGCAAGCTCGCTCCCACAGGGATTGGCGGCGCACACCGCAAGCCAGTCCCCCACTCAACGCCCCAC
>NZ_JAGYGG010000056.1:0-24687 GCF_019947335.1 Pseudomonas sp. BF-R-24 | reverse complement strand
CCCGAACGCCGGCCCGGTGATGGCGGCGGGGGCGTGTGCCCTTGGTGTCGAATTGGGTGGGGCGGCGATTTATCACGGCGAACTGCATCAGCGTCCGCAGTTGGGCGAAGGTGTGCCGGCGGATGCCGACTCGATTGACCGGGGCTGGCAATTGGTCCAGCGCGGGGTATGGTTATGGCTGCTGATTCTCTGCCTGGGGGCCGAATTTTATGCTTGAGCACGGTGGGCGACTGCGCAAGGCGGCGCTCGAATACGGCATAGATGAAGCCGACTGGCTGGACCTGTCCACCGGCCTTGCGCCCTGGCCGTTTCCGGTGCCGGATATTCCGCTGCGGGCCTGGGCCCGTTTGCCGGAGGCGGACGACGGTCTGGAGCAGGCCGCCTGTGATTACTACGGCACCTTGCAGGCATTGCCGGTGGCCGGCTCGCAAATGGCGATTCAACTGCTGCCGCGATTGCGTCGGGCGGGCAAGGTCGGCGTACTGTCGCCGTGTTATGCCGAGCACGCCGAAGCGTGGCGTCGCAACGGCTACATCGTGCGTGAAGTGCTGGAGCAGGAAGTCGACTTCTTTATCGACAGTTTCGACGTGCTGGTGGTGGTCAATCCGAATAACCCCACAGGCCTGAGCCTCACCCCCAGTCGGCTGCTCGACTGGCACACGCGACTGGCGCAGCGCGGTGGCTGGCTGGTGGTGGACGAAGCGTTCATGGACAACACGCCGCAACTGAGCCTGGCGCCGTTTGCCCATCAAGTCGGATTGATCGTCTTGCGTTCCTTTGGCAAATTTTTCGGCCTGGCCGGTGTGCGCCTGGGGTTTGTGCTGGCCGAGCGCAAGTTGCTCAAGTTGCTGGCAGAACAAGTGGGGCCGTGGGCCGTGAGCGGGGCAACCCGGGTAGTGGGCCAGGCCTGTCTGCGCGATACCGAGGGGCAAACGCGGCAACGGGTGCGCACCGAAGAGGCCAGCGAGCGCCTTGCGTCGTTGCTGGAACAGCACGGCTTCGAGCCCCAGGGCGGTTGTGCGCTGTTCCAGTGGCTGATCACCGAGCGCGCCGAAGAGCTGCATGAATTCATGGCCCGGCGCGGCATTCTCCTGCGGTTGTTCACGCACAACAGCAGCCTGCGATTCGGCTTGCCCGGTGACGAAATCGCCTGGGTACGACTGGCGCTGGCGTTCGACGATTTCGCCAAGGAAAACCAATGACCACGCTGATGGTGCAAGGCACCACATCGGATGCCGGTAAAAGCACGCTGGTAACCGCGTTGTGCCGCTGGGTCACGCGTCAGGGCGTCAGGGTGGTGCCGTTCAAGCCACAGAACATGGCCCTCAACAGTGCGGTGACCGCCGACGGTGGCGAGATCGGCCGCGCCCAGGCGGTCCAGGCCCAGGCCGCGAACCTTGAGCCGCACACCGACATGAACCCGGTGTTGCTCAAGCCCAACAGTGACACCGGTGCCCAGGTGATCATCCATGGCCGCGCTGTCACGACCATGAATGCGGTCGCCTATCACGACTACAAAACCATCGCCATGCAAGCGGTGCTGGCCTCCCACGAGCGCTTGAGCGCGGCGTATCCGCTGGTGATGGTCGAGGGTGCGGGCTCGCCGGCGGAAATCAATCTGCGGGCCGGGGACATCGCCAACATGGGCTTCGCCGAAGCGGTGGATTGCCCGGTGCTGCTGATCGCCGATATCAATCGCGGCGGGGTTTTTGCCCATCTGGTAGGCACCCTCGAACTGCTGTCGCCGAGTGAGCAGGCGCGGGTCAAAGGCTTCATCATCAATCGTTTCCGTGGCGATATCGCGTTGCTGCAACCCGGTCTCGACTGGCTTGAAGAGCGCACCGGCAAACCGGTGATCGGCGTGCTGCCCTACGTGATGGATCTGCACCTGGAGGCCGAGGACGGCATCGATCAACGCCAGACCGATAAAGCCGAACAGGTGCTCAAGGTGGTGGTGCCGGTGCTGCCGCGCATCAGCAATCACACCGATTTCGATCCGCTGCGCCTGCATCCGCAAGTGGACCTGCAATTCATCGGCCCCGGCCAGGCGATTCCGCCCGCCGACCTGATCATCCTTCCCGGCTCGAAAAGTGTGCGCAGCGACCTCGCGTACCTGCGGGCCAACGGCTGGGACACCGCCATCGCCCGGCATCTGCGTTACGGCGGGAAACTGCTGGGGATCTGTGGCGGCCTGCAGATGCTCGGTGAGCAGGTGCATGACCCGCTGGGCCTCGAAGGTGCGCCGGGTTCCAGTGCCGGTTTGGGGTTGCTGGCGTTCCAGACCCAGCTCGAACAAGAGAAGCAATTGCGCAATGTGCGTGGTCGCCTGGCGCTGGAAGATGCGCCGGTGGCGGGTTATGAAATTCATGCCGGCGTGACCACCGGACCGGCCCTGGAACATGCCGCCGTGCATCTGGATGACGGCCGCGGTGATGGTGCGCAAAGTGCCGACGGGCAGATTTTCGGCACCTACCTGCACGGGCTGTTCGAATCGCCAGCGGCGTGCAGTGCACTGCTGCGCTGGGCCGGGTTGCAGGATGTGCAGGCCGTGGATTACCACGCCTTGCGCGAGCGTGATATCGAGCGGCTGGCGGATCTGGTGGAGAAGCATCTGGATACCGGGCTGTTGCGGCAGCTCTGTGGATTTTGAGGTGAAAGCTCTGGCCTCTTCGCGAGCAAGCCCGCTCCCACAGTTGACCGCGTTCTAATGTGGGAGCGGGCTTGCTCGCGAAGACTGAAGTGGCCACACCGCCCATTTGAAAGGATGTAACCATGCTCCAACTGATCCTCGGCGGCGCCCGTTCCGGCAAGAGTCGCCTGGCTGAAAAACTCGCCATCGACAGCGCCCTGACCGTGACCTACATCGCCACCAGCCAGCCACTGGACGGAGAGATGAGCGAGCGGGTGGCCCATCACCGCGCCCGTCGTCCTGCCGAATGGGCCTTGATCGAAGAACCGGTGGAACTGGCCCGGGTGCTGCGTGAGTCCGCCGGTGTCGACCGCTGCCTGCTGGTGGATTGCCTGACCCTGTGGCTGACCAATCTGCTGATGCTCGACGATACCGAGCGCTTGCACGCCGAGCGTGATGCCTTGCTGGACTGCCTGGCGTCGCTGCCGGGTGAAATCATTTTTGTCAGCAACGAGACCGGAATGGGTGTCGTGCCGCTGGGCGAATTGACTCGCCGCTATGTCGATGAAGCCGGTTGGCTGCATCAAGCTCTGGCTGAGCGTTGTCAGCGTGTCGTCCTGACCGTCGCCGGCCTGCCCCTGACTCTGAAAGGAACTGCGTTATGACTCAATCCTGGTGGCTGAACCCGTGCAAGCCGGTCGATACCCAAGCGGTCGAACAGGCCCAGGCGCGGCAACAGCAACTGACCAAGCCGGCCGGCTCCCTCGGTCAGCTGGAAGCGCTGGCGGTGCAGCTGGCGGGATTGCAGGGGCGGGTCAAGCCAAGCCTGGAGCAGGTGTGGATCGCGATTTTTGCCGGCGACCATGGCGTCGTTGCCGAGGGCGTGTCGGCGTTTCCCCAGGAAGTCACCGGGCAGATGCTGCTCAACTTCGTCAGCGGTGGCGCGGCGATCAGCGTGCTGGCGCGGCAACTGGGCGCTTCCCTTGAGGTGGTGGATCTTGGCACGGTGACGCCGTCGCTGAACCTGCCGGGCGTGCGTCATCTGAATGTCGGCCCGGGAACGGCGAATTTTGTACAGGGACCGGCCATGACCCAGGCCCAGGGGCAACTCGCCTTGCAGGCCGGTCGTGACAGCGTGCAGCGGGCAATTGCCACCGGTGCGCAGTTGTTTATCGGTGGCGAAATGGGCATCGGTAACACCACCGCTGCCAGTGCATTGGCGTGTGCGCTACTCGATTGTCCGGTGGTGCATCTGACCGGTCCTGGCACCGGGCTCAATGCCGAAGGTGTCAGCCACAAGGCCCAGGTCATCGAGCGCGCCCTGGCATTGCATGGCGCGCAGCGTGGCGATGCCTTGCAGACCCTGTTCAACCTCGGCGGCTTTGAGATCAGCGCGCTGGTCGGTGCCTATCTTGCGTGTGCCCAGGCAGGTGTCGCGGTGCTGGTGGACGGCTTCATTTGCAGCGTCGCGGCGCTGGTTGCGGTGCGCTTGAATCCAGAGTGTCGTCAGTGGCTGTTGTTCGGTCATCGCGGCGCCGAGCCGGGGCATCGTCATGTGCTGGAAACCCTGGATGCACAACCCTTGCTCGATCTCGGCCTGCGGCTTGGCGAAGGCAGTGGTGCGGTGTTGGCTGTGCCGCTGCTGCGCCTGGCTTGCGACCTGCACGGGCAGATGGCGACCTTTGCCGAAGCCGCCGTGGCAGATCGTCCGGCATGACCTTGCGCCTGGATCTGTTGCGTCACGGTGAAACCGAACTCGGCGGCGGCCTGCGCGGCAGTATCGATGATGCGTTGACCGACACGGGCTGGGCGCAGATGCGCGCCGCCGTGATCGGGCAAGGGCCGTGGGATCGGCTGGTCAGTTCGCCGTTGCAGCGTTGTGCGCTGTTTGCCGAGGAACTCGCTGCGCAACTGGGTGTGCCGTTGCAACTGGACAAAGACCTGCAAGAGTTGCATTTCGGCGCCTGGGAAGGGCAGAGCGCGGCGGCGTTGATGGAAACCGACGCGCAGGCCCTGGGTTTGTTCTGGGCCGATCCCTATTCGTTCACGCCGCCTCAGGGTGAGCCGGTTGCAGACTTTTCGGCACGGGTGCTGGCAGCGCTGGAGCGTTTGCACGCGACCTGTGCCGGTGAGCGCATTCTGCTGATCAGCCATGGCGGTGTGATGCGTCTGTTGCTGGCACAGGCGCGCGGGCTGCCACGGGAGCAACTGCTCAACGTTGAGGTCGGGCATGGCGCGCTGTTTTCGCTGACGGTGGAGCCTGCGGGCTCGTTGAAGGAAGTGCTCTGACCATGCTGCCATTCTGGATCGCCCTGCAATTTCTCAGCAGCCTGCCGATTCGCCTGCCCGGAATGCCTGAGCCCCGGGAACTGGGGCGGTCGTTGCTGTTTTATCCGCTGGTGGGATTGCTCTTTGGCGTGATTCTGTGGGCGGTTAACTGGCTGCTGCTGGGCACGCCGACGTTGCTGCACGCGGCGTTGTTGCTGAGCCTTTGGGTGCTGCTCAGCGGTGGCTTGCATCTCGATGGCCTGGCGGACAGCGCCGATGCCTGGCTCGGTGGTTTTGGCGACCGTGAGCGCACGCTGACCATCATGAAAGACCCGCGCAGCGGGCCGATCGCCGTGGTGACGCTGGTGTTGGTGTTGTTGCTTAAATTCACCGCACTGCTGGCGTTGATCGAGCAGCCGCATTCGCTGGCCTTGATCATCGTGCCGTTGATCGGTCGCAGCGCATTGCTCGGCTTGTTCCTGAGTACGCCCTATGTGCGTGCCGGTGGCTTGGGCCAGGCATTGGCCGATCATCTCCCGCGTTCGCCGGGCAAGCAGGTGTTGGCGGTCAGCGCATTGGCTTGTGTGTTGATCGCCGGCGTCAGTGGAGCGCTGGCGGTGGTGTTGGCGGCGCTGGGGTTTGTCTGGCTGCGCCAGGTAATGCTTCGGCGTCTGGGCGGCACGACGGGGGACACGGCGGGCGCGATGCTGGAGTTGCTGGAAGTTGCAGTGCTGGTAGGCTTGGCGTTGGCCTGATCGGGTTGTGTTGAATGTTCCGGCCTCTTCGCGGGCAAGCCCGCTCCCACATTGGAATGCGATCAACTGTGGGAGCGGGCTTGCTCGCGATGGCGATCTACAGGACACCGCCCAATCACTGAACAAACCCCATGCCACTTGATTTAACCGACTCGCGGGTATATACACGCACCATGCTCGATTCCCAATGTTTATGCATCAACCTGCGTCGCGCCGCCCGTGGCGTCAGCAGGCACTACGACGGCGCTCTCGACGGCTTCGGGATCAACGTTGCGCAGTATTCTTTGCTGTGCAATCTGCAGCGTCTGGATCAGCCGAGCATCTCGACCCTGGCCGAGGCCATGGGCCTGGACCGCAGCACCCTGGGGCGCAATTTGCGGGTGCTGGAGGGTGATGGCCTGGTGACGCTGGTCGAGGGCGAGGACATGCGCAATCGCATCGTCCTGCTGACCGAGGCCGGGGCAGAGCGTCTCAAGGCGGCCTTGCCGGCCTGGGAAGCCGCACAGCAACGCTTGATCGATCGCCTGGGCGCCGAGAAGCGTGAAACTTTATTGAAGCTGCTGGACGAACTGGCATGATGCCGGTTTTTTCGATCTTAAGCGGGTATATACCCGCTATTGGAGAACAACAATGACATCGATGTGGCGTACTTGCGGCTGGGTTCTGTTGGGGAGTGCGCTGATCCTTGCGTTGTCTCTGGGGGTTCGCCATGGCTTCGGGCTGTTTCTGGCGCCGATGAGCGCCGAGTTCGGTTGGGGCCGTGAAGTCTTTGCCTTCGCCATCGCCCTGCAAAACCTGATCTGGGGCCTCGCCCAGCCATTCACCGGTGCCCTGGCCGACCGCTTCGGCGCAGCGAAAGTGGTGCTGATCGGTGGCGTCCTGTACGCGGCCGGGCTGATTTGCATGGGGCTCTCCGACTCGGCGATGACCCTGTCCCTGAGTGCCGGCCTGCTGATCGGCATCGGACTGTCGGGTACGTCGTTCTCGGTGATTCTGGGGGTGGTCGGCCGCGCGGTGCCACCGGAAAAACGCAGCATGGGCATGGGGATCGCCAGTGCGGCCGGTTCGTTCGGCCAGTTCGCGATGTTGCCCGGCACGCTCGGATTGATCGGATGGCTTGGCTGGTCCGCGGCGCTGCTGGCGCTGGGCTTGCTGGTGGCGTTGATCGTGCCGCTGGTGGGCATGCTCAAGGACAAGCCGCTGCCCGTCCTGGGCCACGAACAGACCCTTGGCGAAGCGCTGCGCGAAGCCTGCTCCCATTCCGGCTTCTGGCTGCTGGCGTTCGGCTTTTTCGTGTGCGGATTCCAGGTGGTGTTCATCGGTGTGCACCTGCCGGCCTATCTGGTGGATCAACACCTTCCGGCGACGGTCGGCACCACGGTGCTGGCACTGATCGGCCTGTTCAACATCTTCGGCACCTATACCGCGGGATGGCTCGGCGGGCGCATGTCCAAGCCGCGTTTGCTCACCGGGTTGTACTTGCTGCGGGCGGTGGTCATTGCGTTGTTCCTGTGGGCACCGGTGACCACCACCACGGCTTATCTTTTCGGCATGGCCATGGGTTTCCTGTGGTTGTCGACGGTGCCATTGACCAACGGTACGGTGGCGACCTTGTTTGGTGTGCGAAACCTGTCCATGCTCGGTGGGATTGTTTTCCTGTTTCACCAACTCGGTTCGTTCCTGGGCGGCTGGTTGGGTGGCGTGGTGTATGACCGAACCGGGAGTTATGACTTGATCTGGCAAGTGGCGATTCTCTTGAGCCTGTTGGCCGCTGCCCTCAACTGGCCGGTGCGTGAGCGGCCGGTAGAGCGTCTGCAATCACAAATGAGTGCGATATGAACAACCTTTGGCCACGGATCGCTGTCGCCGCCGTCTGCGCCTTATTGCTGGCGTTGTCGTGGTGGGGCTGGCATCAGGGCGGGCTGGCGCTGATGCAGTTGGGCATGGGTGCTTGCTAGCGAGCGGCGAGGGCGAGTAACGTCGCTTTTGACGAATTATCAAGGGTGCACCGACATGCTGATGCGCTGGATTGCAGTTCCCGCGTTGCTGGTGGCGTTTACCGGGCTGGCCTACGCGGCCGAGTGCCCGGAGCTGTTGCAAGGATCACTGCAAAAGCTGCGCGCCAAGGAATCCATCGATTTGTGCCAGCGCTTCGCCGGTAAACCGTTGGTGGTGGTCAATACCGCAAGCTTCTGTGGCTTTGCTCCGCAGTTCAAAGGCCTTGAGGCGCTGAACCAGCGCTTCAAGGATCAAGGGCTGGAGGTAATTGGCGTTCCGTCCAATGACTTCAAGCAGGAGTCAAAGGATGGCGCCGAGACTGCCAAGGTCTGCTACGTCAACTATGGTGTGACCTTCACCATGACCGAGCCGCAAAGGGTTCGCGGCGACGATGCGACGCACTTGTTCAAGGTCCTCGCCAGTCAAAGCAGCGCGCCGAAGTGGAATTTCTACAAGTATGTGGTGGACCGCCAAGGCAAGGTGGTCGCCAATTTCTCCAGCCTGACCAAGCCGGACGATCCCGAGTTCATTGCGGCGGTGGAAAAGGCCCTGGCTTCGCCACCACTTGTTTCGACCCCCTGACCTGTAGGAGCGAGCTTGCTCGCGAAAACCTCAAGGCGTCTCGTAAATCCTGAAAGTACGCGTCATCGTTCGCGTTCATCGCCAGCAGGCTCGCTCCTACAAATGAAAAGCCCCGCCTCCGTGAGGAGAGCGGGGCTTTTTTGATTCCGATGGCGAGCGGTTCAGGCTCGCCGGGAATCATCAGAAGCGGTAGGTCGCACCGAGACCGAAGCCGTTCGCGTAGTTGTCATACTTGGCGTTGTAGGTCTGGCCATGGTCGTCGCCGTTGACCTTCACCGATTCCTCGCGCAGGTACGAGTACGCCAGGTCGATGGTCAGGTCGTCGGTCGGGCTCCAGCCGGCGCCCACGCTGAAAATCGTGCGATCGCCAGTCGGGATGCGTGGGGAACGGTCGACGTTGTTGGTCGGTGCCTGGTCAACGGACAGGCCGGTACGCAGTACCCATTGCTTGTTCAACTGGTAGGACGCGCCGATGGCGTGAGCCCAGGTGTCGTGCCAGTTCTGTTCTTCGGTGATGGTGCCGAACTGGCCGTTCAGAACCGCCGGAACACCTGTGTTTTCAACGGTGATTTCTTTCAGGCGGCTCCAGCGGGTCCAGGTGCTGCCTGCGTAAAGAGTCCACTTGTCGTCGAGCTGGTGAGTGACCGAAAAGTCCACCGATTCAGGCGTGGTCACATCCAGCGAAGCGTCGTATTTCTGGCTCGGGTTCTGGCCGACCAGGCCCAGCAGGTTGTAGTTGACCTTGGTGTCACCCTCGAGCTTGTACTTCACTTTCGAGTGGTAGGTCAGGCCGACACGGGTGCTGTCGGTGGCTTGGACCAGCACGCCGATGTTGTAGCCCAGGGCGGTGTCGTCACCCTTGATCTTGACA
Organism: Pseudomonas sp. BF-R-24; assembly: GCF_019947335.1. Lineage (NCBI taxonomy): Bacteria > Pseudomonadati > Pseudomonadota > Gammaproteobacteria > Pseudomonadales > Pseudomonadaceae > Pseudomonas > Pseudomonas sp. BF-R-24. The sequence continues at coordinate 15,584 of NZ_JAGYGG010000056.1, read as the reverse complement.
TGACCATCGGGCAAATTCGTTAAGGTCGGCAAGGCCGTTATGTTCGATTCCAGGCTGCCGTCGATGCGGTTGATGGTCGGGCCGAAACCGATGGAAACCTTGTCGTTGAAGGCGTAGCTGACAGTCGGTTGCACGGTGACGATCTTGACTTCGCTCTTGCTGCCGAAGTAACGACCCTCAAAGCCGTTTTCGTAGTCGGTTACCAGGCCGAACGGGGCGTATATGCCAATACCGAAGGCCCAATGGTCGTCGATTGGCTTGACGTAGTAACCCATGGGCACGGCGATGAACGGAACCATGTCGCCGTCATTGCTGCCACGATTGTTCGGGGAGGAGCTTGCGTGGCTGATGTCAGTGTGTGCGTCGATCATCGCAACACCGCCGGTGACTTGTTCGCGCTTGATGCGCGACATGCCGGCAGGGTTGCCAAAAATGGTGGATGCGTCGTCGGCAGAGGAAGATCGCCCGGCAAAACCTGACCCCATCCCGCTGATGCTTTGTTCGTTGAGGGCAAAGCCACTTGCAAAGATCTGGGTGGATGCCATGGCAACGGCGAGACTAATGGTGGTTTTGAGCATTACTTTTTTCATTATTAGAACTCCTGGTGATCACCGGGGCGAAAATTACCAACATTTTCGTCCCGGCGCCATAGGCTGTATGCCTTGATTTAGAGCGGTTTTGTAGGACAATCCGACCAAAATCGCGGCGTGTTGCGCGATCTTTGGATCCAGGTGTGTCAGCAGGCTACCTGATTCAACGGTGAAACACAGGTTTGCCAGGCGCAGGTGAAATCACGCAGACGTCCCTGGGGCTGAAATGTCTGGCGCCAGATTCTGGCCATACCCAGCAAATCATCAGGGGCGGGGAGGGGGGTGTTCTGTTCTTCCACCAGCAGCCAGGCGATGGCAGTGGCGTAACGCAGGTTGACGGTCAACTCGAGGTGCGGGCCACTCAGGAACGCATGCTGACTGGCCAGGCCGCGGACCAGGCTCGCACGCTCCGGATCAAGGGCCAGGTAATGGTCCCAAAGGGCCTGGTGACGGGGCTCGGCGATACGGTACAGGCCGTGCCCACGGCGGTCATGCAGGGCGGAACCAAGGGCGGACTGGCTGGCGGCAATGCCCAACAGCAGGGATTCGGCCGTAGCGCTATGGCGTCCGAGGTAGATCAAGGTCGGACGAATCACATAACGGCACAGTTCGCTGGCAGCGATACCCATAAAACCCTCGAAACCTGAAATGGACGGCGATACCTGAAGGGGGGGGCTTGGCAGCAGTGAATCGACTCAGGCTCGCCGCAAGCGGGTCAAGCCGCTTGAGTTGAAGTGTAGTGTCATATTCGCGCTGTAAAGGCCTGTTTTTAAAATATTTCCAGCGATCAGTTATAACCGTTATATCGGATCGTGCTTAGTCGTGATTCGAGGAAAGGGAAATATCGGGCAATAAAAAGCCCTGCTTTTCGGGCAGGGCTTTTGGGTTTTTCAGCCTTTCTGGCGTTTCAGGCAACCAGTGCCTGACGGGTACGCTCGATCACGGCCTGCAGCGGCTCGGCGCTGGAGTATTGATCGGGGTACAGGCGTTCGCTGTGACGAGCGATGCCGTGTTCGTTGACCAGGGTGAAGCTGAAGCAGCCTTTGCGAGCGGCCATGATCAGGCAGTTCATTGGTGCAAAAGCGTTGGTTAGGGTGCGAATGGCATCCTGAGTCTGGATTTGAGTAGACATTATTGGGTGTTCCTACAAATGACACGGATAAGAACCGTGCAACGTTAAAACGTTCCAGTAACGTCGATCACCATTGATCGAACGAAGAACCCGACTGGAACAAAGCAGCCAGTTTGAAGCGCTGATAAGTTGGCGCGCTTGGGCTGGCAGGTAGGTACTTAGGAGGGCAGGCAACACATCGAGGGCAAAGGTTCTGGGCCCGGGGTGAAGATCCTGATCAATTTGCAGGTTGGTTCGAGCAGAGTAGGCAGGCGGAGCAACATCCTTTGCTTTCGATTCAAAGGTTGTGTTGGCGCAAGATTTACCTGGAAACCATCGAGGTGGTCGATCCCGCTTGTTCGGTGGAGGCTTCCGTCGGGAAGGCTGACCGGGGGGATTTGTTCGACCAGAATTGACTTTCAGCTTGGTACTAACGCCGCGGATACTAACGGATTGAACTGGCCAATGGAAGTGTGGTAGCGAAAAAAGTTTCCTGGCCGGTGCCTGATGGGGCTGTTTTGTCTTGTGGAGGCGCGCATAAAGCTGCAATACCTGGGATTCATGCGCCCTGTTTCGGGACAAAATCCGACCATCGGTCATCGACGTTTGTAGCAGCGCAGCCGTCTGGACACCGGGTTTGCCAGGGCTTATCCCCAGGCATGACAAAAAAATGCGCCGAAAAAGTGCATGGATATAACCATCGTAAAGGCACTTGTGCACATTAGTTGCGCGGTCTGTCACCCCGCTGTCATCTCACGTTCAAGCGTAATGGCTGCCTGTAACCAAAATTTAAGTCAATGAAAAACATCGCTTTTTTTTACTGGTGAAAAAATCGTCAGTTTGACTGCGAGCCCCATTCCACAGGGCTTTGAGCGAGTTCAAGGGCGGTTGTCCACTGAGTTATCCACAGCTTCTGTGGATTGTCCCGAGCGCTTGCTCTAGGACGGGCGTGCCGGGATATTTTCAGCTTTACCTGTAAGAAAAAGAGAGTAAAGTTGCGCGCCTTCTGATCTGCCCCACAGTGCTTTATGAAGTTTCGCTCAGCCCCTGTTTCCTCTTCCTCCACACCGCCCCCTGTTGCCCCTACCAAGCGCTTTTCCATGCGCGTGGCGGAGTGGCTGTTGGACAGTCCGCATCTGGGCGAAAACCGTAACGTCAAACACATCGCCGGACGTTTGCTCAAGCAACCGGCCCGTGAAGGCGTGGTGGCTGCGCAAAGTCGCCTTGGCCAGTTGATGTGCCGCGAATGCGGGAATGCCCGCGACCGCCGGATCGGTCAGGACCTGCTGCGTCAGGCCGCTCGGGCAGGCGATCACCGCGCTCAACAGGAACTGGGGCTGATCGAAGACTGAGCTGTCCAAGACCGGACGCCTTGGTTAACCTTCAGGCTTTATCCGAATGGCAGGAGTGGCTATGGCAATGGACTTGACCAGCGTATTGCTGGGGCTGGCAGCGGCTGCGTTGCCGTTGCTGGTATTGGCCTGGCAACTTCAGCGTCGGGCCAGCACCACGCAAGCCGATGTCGCGCTGCTGCAAGAACGCCTGGCCATGGCGCAACTGGCGCAGGACGGATTGAATGCACAACTCGAATCCAGCCGCGATGAAGCGGCTGATCTGACCCAGGCCAACGCCGCCAAACAAGCTGATCTGGCTGCGCTGCGTCGTGAAGTCGAATTGCTGCAGATCGAGCGCGACGACGCTCGGGACGCCGCCCATGCGTGGAATATCGAACGCGCCGGCAAAGAAGCCGAATTGCGCCGTCTGGATGCCCAGGCCGCGTCGCTCAACGCCGAATTGCGCGAGCAACAGGACAGCCATCAGCAACGCCTCAACGACCTGCAAGGTTCGCGAGACGAGTTGCGCGCGCAGTTTGCCGAGCTGGCGGGGAAAATTTTCGATGAGCGCGAGCAGCGTTTTGCCGAAACCAGCCAGCAGCGCCTGGGGCAGTTGCTCGATCCACTCAAGGAACGCATCCAGTCCTTCGAAAAACGTGTCGAGGAAAGCTATCAGAACGAGGCCCGTGAGCGTTTCTCCCTGGCCAAGGAGCTGGAGCGCTTGCAACAGCTGAATTTGCGCTTGAGCGATGAAGCCACCAACCTGACCCGCGCCTTGAAAGGGCAGAAGACCCAGGGCAATTGGGGCGAGCTGATTCTTGAGCGCGTGCTCGAGCATGCGGGGCTGGAGAAGGGCCGCGAGTACCAGACTCAGGTCAATCTCAAGGGGCCGGACGGCGAGCGCTTCCAGCCGGACGTGATCATTTATCTGCCGGGCGACAAGCAGGTGGTGGTCGACTCCAAGGTCAGCCTGACGGCCTATCAGCAATACGTCGCGGCTGAAGACGAGGCCATCGGCCAGATCGCCATCAAGCAGCACGTCCTGTCGTTGCGCAATCACGTCAAAGGCTTGGCCGGCAAGGATTACAAGCGCCTCGATGGCTTGCACAGCCTGGATTTCGTGTTGCTCTTCGTGCCGATCGAGGCGGCGTTTTCTGCCGCGTTGCAGGCTGAGCCGACGCTGTTTCAGGAGGCATTCGACCGCAATATCGTGATCGTCAGCCCCACCACGTTGCTGGCGACCCTGCGCGTCATCGACAGCCTTTGGAAGCAGGAGCGCCAGAGCCAGAATGCCCGGGAAATCGCCGAGCGGGCCGGGTGGCTGTACGACAAGTTCGTGCTGTTCATCCAGGATCTGGACGAGGTCGGCAATCGCTTGCAGCAACTGGACAAGGCCTACAGTTCGGCACGCAACAAGCTGACAGAGGGGCGCGGCAACCTGGTCAGTCGCAGTGAACAACTCAAGCTGCTGGGCGCGCGGGCAAGCAAGAGTCTGCCGGCGGACTTGCTGGAGCGGGCGATGACCGATGTGGATGGGCTGGTCGAGTTACCGGAGTAGCCCCGGGCGAGCGTGGACCTTGTGGCGAGGGGGCTTGCCCCCGTTCGGCTGCGCAGCAGTCGTCAGTCCGGCAACGCGTTTTATCTGAAGAGGCTCATTGAATGGTTTGGGGCCGCTGCGCAGCCCAACGGGGGCGAGCCCCCTCGCCACAGGAGGCTGTGTTGAACCTCGTTACAACGGTATGTACCGGCTCAACAACGCCCGCAACGCCGCCGGTTTCACCGGTTTGGCCAAGTAATCCAGCCCTGCGGCATGCACCAGGTCGACCGTCTCCGGCCGGCCATCGGCGCTGATCACCACGCCAGGGACCGGCTCGCCCATTTGCGTGCGCAACCAGGCCATCAAATCGGTTCCGGTCTCGCCATGATCGAGGTGGTAGTCCACCAGCGCCAATTGCGGGCGCATGCCTTCGCCCAGCAACGCGGCGCATTCCTCGCGATTGCGCGCGGTCCAGACCTGGCAACCCCAGCGGCTGAGCAGGCTGTTCATGCCGATCAGGATGCTGTCTTCATTGTCGATACACAGCACCTGCGCGCCATTGAGCAATTTGCCATTGAGCTCGGCGACCTTGACCGGCGCTGCGGTTTGCGCCCGGGCCAGCGGCACACTGACGCTGAACACGCTACCGCGTCCCGGCCAGGAGCGTACGCGCAAGGTATGACCGAGCACGCGACATAGCCCGTCGGCAATCGCCAGCCCCAGACCGAGGCCTTTTTCGGCCCGTGTCTGGTGGCTGTCGAGGCGCTTGAACTCTTCGAAAATCACCTGCAGTTTATCTTCCGGAATACCTGGCCCGCGGTCCCAGACTTCCAGGCACAGTTGATCCTTGTGCCGGCGAACCCCCAGTAATACCGGCCCTTTGCCGTAGCGGAAAGCGTTGGTCAGGAAGTTCTGCAAAATCCGTCGCAGCAACTTGATGTCGCTGTCGACCCGTAACGTGCTTGCGCGAACCCGGAACTCCAGTTTTTGCTCTCGCGCCAGCACCTTGAACTCTGTACCGAGGGTATCGAACAGATCGTTGAGGGCGAATGGCTGGCGATTCGGGTTGATCTTGCCGTTTTCCAGGCGGGAAATGTCCAGCAAGTCGCTGATCAAGTCCTCGGCCGAGCGCAGCGAGCTGTCCAGGTGTTCGACCAGTTTCTGCGCTTCGCCGGACAAACCATCTTCCTGATGGGAGAGGGCGGCGGAGAACAGCCGCGCCGCGTTCAACGGTTGCATCAAGTCATGGCTGACGGCCGCGAGGAAACGGGTCTTGGACTGGTTGGCCGCCTCGGCGGTGCCTTTGGCTTCGGTCAGGGCAACGTTGAGCTGCGACAATTCGTGGGTCCGTTCGGTGACCCGTTGCTCCAGGCCTTCGTTGGCTTCGGTCAGCGCCTGTTCGGCTTCGCGGAACGCGGTGATGTCGGTGAAACTCATGACGAAGCCGCCGCCGGGCATCGGGTTGCCGATCAGTTCGATCACCCGGCCATTGGGGAACATCCGCTCGGAAGTATGCGCGCGGCCCTGACGCATCCAGTGCAGGCGGCGGGCAACATGCACTTCGGCTTCGCCGGGGCCGCACAATCCGCGCTCGGCGTTGTAGCGAATGATGTCGGCAATGGGGCGGCCGATACTGATCAAGCCGTCCGGGTAATTGAACAGCTCAAGATAGCGACGGTTCCAGGCCACCAGTTTCAGCGACTGGTCGACCACGCTGATGCCTTGGGTGATGTTCTCGATGGCGCCTTGCAGCAAGGCGCGGTTGAATTGCAGCACCTCCGAGGCTTCGTCGGCGATGCGCACGACGTCCTCCAGTTGCATCTCGCGGCCTTCAATGGCGGCTTTTACCACCGCGCGGGTCGAAGAGGCACCAAGCACACCGGCCAGCAAGCGTTCGGTGTGGGAGATCCATTCACTGTCGGCGTTCTGGTTCGGGTTGAAGCCCTTGCCCTGGCGATAGGCAAAACGGATGAAGCTTTGACGGGCGCGTTCTTCGCCGACGAAGCGCGCCGCCAGTTGCAGCAGGTCATTGATCTGCACTGCCAGCATCGAGCGTGCGCTGGGGCGGGCGCTGATTTCCTGGCCGATGAAGCGGCCTGCCTGCCAGTGCTCGGAAACCCGGGTGCGGGACAGCACCGAGACCCAGGCGAACAATGTGAAGTTGCCTGCCAGCGACAGCACCACGCCCTGGGTCAGCGGGGTGATCGGCAGGTTCAGTGGATTGCTGTGCAACCAGGCCAGCCCCGGGAACGTGTTCAAGGACAGGCCGAGGCTGAGGGCGGCAATCGGCAGGATCAAGGTGTAGAACCACAGGAAGGTGCCTGCGGCGAGGCCAGCGAAAACGCCGCGGCGGTTGGCCTGTTTCCAGTACAGGGCACCGAGCATGGCGGGGGCCAGTTGGGTCACGGCAGCGAAGGCGATCTGGCCGATTGTCGCCAGGCTGGCGGTCGAGCCCAGCAGGCGATAACTGACGTAGGCCAGCAGCAGAATGACCACGATGCTGACGCGGCGCACCGACAGCATCCACTGGCGGAACACTTCGAACGGGCGCTCGGCGTTGTTACGACGCAGCAGCCAAGGCAGCAGCATGTCGTTGGACACCATGGTCGACAGTGCCACGCTGGCCACGATCACCATGCCGGTGGCGGCCGATGCGCCACCGATAAACGCCAGCAGGGCCAATGCCGGATGCGCCTGGGCCAGGGGCAGGCTGATGACGAACGAGTCGGGCAACACCGAGCTGGGCAGCATCATCTGGCCGGCCAGGGCGATCGGCACGACAAACAAGGCGGCGAGGGCGAGGTAGGCCGGGAATACCCACTTGGCCAGGCGCAGATCCTGGGGATCGATGTTCTCGACAACGGTCACGTGGAACTGCCGTGGCAGGCAAATGATCGCCATCATCGCCACACCGGTCTGCACCACCATCGACGGCCAGTTGATGGTTTCCTTCCAGTACTGTTCGAGGCGCGGCGCAAGCATGGCCTGGTCGAACAGGTCGTCGAAACCGTCGTACAGGCCGTAGGTCACGAAGGCACCGACGGCGAGAAACGCGAACAGCTTCACCAATGATTCGAAGGCGATGGCCAGCACCATGCCGCGGTGGTGCTCCGTGGCGTCGAGGTTGCGGGTACCGAAGACGATGGTGAACAGCGCCAGCACCAGCGACACAATCAGAGCGGTGTCCTGGGCGCGGGTGCCCATGGCGTCGGCACCGGCGCCGATCAGCAGGTTCACGCCGAGCACGATGCCTTTGAGCTGCAGCGCAATGTAGGGCAACACACCGACCAGGCAAATCAGCGCCACCACCACCGCCAGCGACTGGGATTTGCCATAGCGTGCGGCGATGAAGTCGGCGATCGAGGTGATGTTCTCCTGTTTGCTGATCATCACCATTTTTTGCAGGACCCACGGCGCGCCGACCAGCAACAGGATCGGCCCGAGGTAGATCGGCAGGAACGACCAGAGCTGTTCGGCGGCCTGGCCCACGGCGCCGAAAAAGGTCCAGCTGGTGCAGTAGACCGCCAGCGACAGGCTATACACCCACGCTCGCACACGCGGCGGCAAGGGCGCGCTGCGACGGTCGCCATAGAAGGCGATGGCGAACAGGATGGCCATATAGGCCAGGGCGACGACGGCAATCAGCCCGGTGGACAGCGACATGGGGACTCCAGACAAAAGACATCCGGACCTCCCGCCCGGACAGACAGTCTCGCACGACCGCCAGCGTTAGTCAGTGTCGACCAAGGTCGTGGCGTGGCGGGGTGTCGCAGGGGGATTTGCAGTGTCTGGACGGGCCCCATCGCGAGCAAGCCCGCTCCCACAGTTGATCGCGTTTTTCCTGAAGGAAACCGCTCGAATGTGGGAGCGGGCTTGCTCGCGAAGGGCGGTATTACGGAATCAACGCGATTTCGATCAAACGATGCAGTTCTTCAAGCTCCAATGGCGCCTCGGCAAACAGGATGCGAAACACCGTCGGCGCGGCGATCAGATTGATCAACCGATCGACACTGGGCCTGGGCTCATCCGGATAGCGATCCAGAATCGTCTGCAATTGCCCGCCAATGATGGTCGCGCAATAACTCGGCTTAAGTGCCGCCTGCACGTCGCACAGCATGTTGCGGCCGGGTTCGGAGCTCATCTCGTCCAGGTACTGCTCCGCCCAGGCCCGCACGTCGCCGTGAAGGCTGCCGGTGTTGGCCGGCTCGTTGTCGGGCTGCATGCGGGCGAGGGCGACGTCTGCCAGCAGCGCCGACACATCGCCCCAGCGTCGATAGATGGTGGACGGCGTGACGCCCGCGCGCGCTGCAATTTGCGGCACCGTCACGCTGGCGCGATCCTGCTCCTCAAGGAGTTGACGCACGGCCGAATGAATCGACTCTTGCACCCGGGCGCTGCGGCCGCCGGGGCGTAATGTGGGAACTGTCATCCTGTGTTTCCTGTATTGCACCGGGTCTTGCGGCTGGCACCCGGTCCTGAAAGCCATGCATCGGACCTTAACACAAAGAATTTGCTTTAAGAGGGATCCAGTAGCACACTCCGCAAAAGCAAAAAATTAGCTTTTGCGGAGTGTGTCGATGCCCGGTTCTCATTCAAATCGTGCCAGCCTGTGGTTTCTGGCCGTTACCTTGCTCAGCTTCCTGGCGGCCTCCACTGCGCCGACGCCGCTGTATCACCTGTATCAGGAGCAGATGCAGTTTTCGGCAGCGACCTTGACCCTGATTTTCGGCGTGTACGCCCTCAGCCTGTTGGCGGCGTTGCTGACGGTCGGCTCGCTGTCGGATTACCTGGGGCGCAAACCGGTGATCTTTACGGCGGTGATGCTGAACATCCTGGCGATGTTGCTGTTTATCCATGCCGACAGCGTCGCCTGGCTGATCAGTGCCCGGGTGCTGCAGGGGTTCGCCACCGGCATGGCAACCGCGGTTCTGAGTGCAGCGCTGCTCGACACCGACCGCGAGCAAGGGCCGCTGGTCAACAGCGTCGCGCCTTTACTCGGGATGGCTCTGGGGGCGCTGGGTTGTGGTGTGTTGGCCGAGTTTGCCCCCGCGCCGCTGCATTTGACCTTCTGGCTGCTGCTGGCCCTGTTCGCGATGCAGGCCGTGTATGTCTGGCGATTGCGGGAAAGCGTCTCGCGCCAGCCTGGTGTGTGGGCCTCATTGCGACCGACCCTGCATGTGCCGGCTCAGGCACGTTCCACTTTGTGGCGGGTGTTGCCGCTCAACACGGCGGTCTGGGCGCTCGGCGGTTTTTACGCATCGCTGGCACCTTCGCTGGTGCGCACGGCGACTGGCTCGACCTCGAATCTGATTGGCGGGGCGACCGTCGCCGCCTTGACGGTGACCGGCGCCCTGATGATTTACACCCTGCGCAATCAGGCTGCGACCAAGGCGCTGCAACTGGGCGCTTGTTCGCTGCCGGCGGGAGTCGCCCTGATTCTACTGGGCGTGCACAGCGCCAGTTTGCCGCTGTTTTTCCTCGGCACGCTGGTCGCCGGTTGCGGTTTCGGCGCCGGTTTCCTCGGGGCGGTGCGCAGTCTGGTGCCGCAGGCCTTGCCCCATGAGCGCGCCGGGTTGATGTCGGCATATTATGCGCTAAGTTATCTGGCGTTCTGCCTCCCGGCGCTACTGGCCGGGAACCTGGAGCGGACTTTTGGTCTGGTGGCAACGACCGATGGTTATGGTGCGATGCTGATTGTGCTGGCTCTCAGCGCAATGGCGAGTCTACTGCGATCACGTTCGGCCAGGGTCTGCGAGGCCAACCGGTAGAATTGAGTTAGCCTTGGCACCCACTCAATTCACTCGAAGGATCGGACCATGAAGATCATCCGCAGCAAGTCGTTCACTGGCGAGCGTGCCTGGGCCGCGCTGGACATCGCCAGCATGAACGGCATCACCACGCGGCTGCACTGGACCGATCAACCCTACAAGTGGCACGTCAACGATGGCGAGGAAGTGTTCGTGGTGCTCGATGGTCGGGTCAGGATGCGTTATCGCGAAGAGGGGGTGGAGCAGGAAGCTTTGCTGGAAGTCGGTGACATTTTTCATGCCTCGGTTGGCACTGAGCATGTGGCGCATCCGGTAGGACCGGCTCGGATATTGGTGATCGAATCGGAAGGGAGTGTCTGACGCTATATAAGTGATATCGATAAGATATAGAGATATTACCCGTTATATAGATATTCTATTCGGATCTAACATGGGCTCTACCTCACGAGAGGACAGGAGTTCGCCATGACATGCGCCAATAGCATCAAGCCCGGAATCAAACCTTTCAGTCATTTGCAGCATCCCCGCGAGGTGATCCGCCAGTTCACCCCCAACTGGTTCGCGGCCACCATGGGCACCGGGGTGCTGGCGTTGGCACTGGCGCAGTTGCCGGTCGCCACACCTGCCTTACACGCCTTTGCCGAAGCCCTCTGGCTGTTCAATATCGCTCTGTTCCTGCTGTTTACGGCGGTATACACGGCGCGTTGGGTGCTGTTTTTCGACGAGGCACGGCGGATTTTCGGCCATTCCACGGTTTCGATGTTTTTCGGCACCATCCCCATGGGGCTGGCGACCATCATCAACGGCTTCCTGGTGTTTGGCCTGCCGCGCTGGGGCGACGGTGTGATTCACCTCGCCGAGGTGCTGTGGTGGCTGGATGTGGCGATGTCGCTGGCCTGTGGCGTGCTGATTCCCTACATGATGTTCACCCGTCAGGAGCACAGCATTGACCAGATGACAGCGGTCTGGTTGTTGCCGGTGGTCGCGGCAGAAGTGGCGGCCGCCAGCGGGGGCCTGTTGGCGCCGCATTTGGCCGACGCTCATTCGCAACTGGTGGTGCTGGTGACCAGCTATGTGCTCTGGGCGTTTTCCCTGCCGGTGGCCTTCAGCATCCTGACCATTCTGTTGCTGCGCATGGCCCTGCATAAACTGCCCCACGAAAACATGGCCGCCTCGAGCTGGCTGGCCCTTGGCCCGATCGGCACCGGTGCGCTGGGCATGCTGGTACTGGGCGGTGATGCACCGCTGATTTTCGCGGCCAACGGCATGCCGGGAATCGGTGAAATTGCCGCTGGACTGGGTCTGGTGGCCGGCATCACCCTGTGGGGCTTCGGCCTGTGGTGGATGCTGATGGCGTTGCTGATCACTGTGCGCTACCTGCGTGCCGGCATTCCCTTCAATCTTGGCTGGTGGGGCTTCACTTTCCCGCTGGGCGTCTATTCTCTAGCGACGTTGAAACTGGCCAGTATCTTGAGCCTGATGTTCTTCAGTGTGTTCGGCTGCGTGCTGGTGGCGTTGCTGGCGGTGATGTGGCTGATCGTCGGCAAGCGCACGGTGCTGGGCGCCTGGCGTGGCGAGCTGTTTGTCTCGCCGTGCATTGCCGGATTGAAGAAATAACCGGCAAAGATTAGGTAAGGTGTGGCCTGGATCGACGTTCGATACTCCAATTACTGTATCCAGGCCATTCTTTACCCGATCTCCAGCCACAATCCAGGGACACATGGAAGATGAGTCACCCCTCACAGTTCACCTTGCTGCGTACCCGGCGCTTCCTGCCGTTCTTCATCACCCAGTCCCTCGGGGCGTTCAACGACAACGTGTTCAAGCAGTCGTTGATCCTGGCCATTCTGTACAAACTGACCATCGAAGGTGACCGCTCTGTCTGGGTCAATCTGTGTGCGCTGCTGTTTATCCTGCCGTTTTTCCTGTTTTCGGCCCTGGCCGGGCAATTCGGGGAAAAGTTCGCCAAGGACGCGTTGATCCGCCTGATCAAGCTTGGGGAAATCGCCATCATGGCGGTCGGCGCCGTCGGCTTCATGTTCGATCACCTGTCGTTGATGCTGCTGGCGCTGTTCGCCATGGGCACCCATTCGGCGCTGTTCGGGCCGGTGAAGTACTCGATCCTGCCGCAAGCCCTGCGGGAAGATGAACTGGTAGGCGGCAACGGCCTGGTGGAAATGGGCACCTTCCTGGCGATCCTGGCCGGTACTATTGGCGCCGGGGTCATGATGTCTTCGGCGCATTACGCGCCGGTGGTGTCCGCGGCGATCATCGGCATTGCGGTGCTCGGCTACCTGGCCAGCCGCAGCATTCCCCGGGCGGCAGCGGCCACGCCGCAAATGCGCCTGAACTGGAACATTTTCAGCCAGTCCTGGGCCACGTTGAAGCTGGGCCTGGGGCAAACACCGGCGGTGTCACGCTCGATTGTCGGCAACTCGTGGTTCTGGTTTGTCGGGGCGATTTACCTGACGCAGATCCCGGCCTATGCCAAGGAATGGATGCACGGCGATGAAACCGTTGTGACGCTGATTCTGACGGTGTTCTCGGTCGGCATCGCATTGGGTTCGATGCTGTGCGAGAAACTCTCCGGGCGCAAAGTCGAGATTGGTCTGGTGCCGCTCGGATCGTTCGGCCTGACCGTTTTCGGCCTGCTGCTGTGGTGGCATTCCGGCTCAATACCGGAAAGCGCCGCCGGCCATGGCTGGATCGAGATCCTCGGTTTTGGCCACGCCTGGCTGGTGTTGCTCGACATCCTCGGCCTGGGTGTCTTCGGCGGTTTCTATATCGTGCCGCTTTACGCGCTGATCCAGTCGCGTACCGCGGAGAACGAGAGGGCGCGGGTGATTGCCGCCAACAACATCCTCAACGCATTGTTCATGGTGGTGTCGGCGATTGTCTCGATCGTCTTGCTGAGTGTGGCCAAACTGTCGATCCCGCAGCTGTTCCTGGTGGTGTCGTTGCTGAACATCGGCGTCAACGCCTACATCTTCAAGATCGTCCCCGAGTTCACCATGCGTTTCATGATCTGGCTGCTCAGCCATTCCATGTACCGCGTCGAACATCGCAATCTGGATTTGATTCCCGATGAAGGCGCGGCGTTGCTGGTGTGCAATCACGTGTCATTCGTCGACGCCTTGCTGATTGGCGGCGCGGTACGTCGGCCGATTCGCTTTGTCATGTACTACAAGATCTACAACCTGCCGGTGCTGAACTTCATCTTCCGTACCGCGGGGACGATTCCGATTGCCGGGCGCCAGGAAGACATCCAGATATATGAACAAGCCTTCACGCGCATTGCCCGGTATCTGAAGGACGGTGAGCTGGTGTGCATTTTCCCCGAGGGTAAATTGACCGCCGATGGCGAGATCAACGAGTTCAAGGGCGGCTTGACGCGGATTCTCGAAGAGACCCCGGTGCCGGTGATTCCGTTGGCTTTGCAGGGGTTGTGGGGGAGTTTCTTCAGCCGCGATCCGGGTAAAGGGCTGTTTCGCCGGTTGTGGTCGCGGGTGACGTTGGTGGCAGGGCCGGCGGTGGCGGTTGAGGTGGCGGAGCCGGTCAAGTTGCAGGCATTGGTGGGGGATTTGCGTGGGGCCGTAAGATAATCGGTGATTCTACCGGCCTCTTCGCGAGCAAGCCCGCTCCCACATTTGATCTCAGTCGTACACAAACTTTGTGTTCACTGACGATCCCATGTGGGAGCGGGCTTGCTCGCGAAGGCAATAGTGGCCTAGGCGCTGACCTTCAGGCCAACGAGCCCGGAAATGATCAACGCCACACTCGCCAACCGCACCAGCGCCATGGACTCGCCAAACAGAATGATCCCGGCGATCACCGTGCCCACGGCGCCGACACCGGTCCAGATCGCATAGGCCGTACCCAGCGGCAATTCCTTCATTGCAAGGCCGAGCAAGCCAAGGCTGATAGCCATGGCCGCAACGGTCAGCACAGTGGGGAGCGGGCGGGTGAAGCCGTCGGTGTACTTGAGGCCGACGGCCCAGCCCACTTCGAACAGGCCGGCGAAAAACAGAATGATCCAGGACATGAAGACCTCCATCGTCTGACGGGGTCGTCCCCTGATTAATGACTCGATCGAGCCGCGAGGTCGTCCTCGCGTTGCGCAGTATAGTGCCCAGCATTAACCCGGGGATCAAGTTTTTAGATCAAGATCGCGAGTCAGTTACTGGCCTGTTGCGCGGCCATTTCCCGATCCTGTTTCTCGCTCATGCGGCGGAAATACGTCGAAAGCAATGCCCCGGAAATGTTGTGCCACACGCTGAACAAGGCGCTCGGCACCGCCGCCAGTGGCGAGAAGTGTGCACTCGCCAATGCGGCACCCAATCCGGAGTTCTGCATGCCGACTTCCAGGGCCAGGGACTTGCGCTGGGCCAGAGGCAGCTTGAACAGGCGCCCGGTGAAGTAGCCCAGCAGGTAGCCGAAGCTGTTGTGCAGCATGACCACGGCCATGATCAACAGACCGGACTCTGCGATCTTCGCCTGGCTGGCGGCGACGACTGCGGTGACGATGATTACGATGCTGACCACCGACACCAGCGGCAACACGTCCACGGCATGGCGAACCTTGTCGCCGAGCACCCGTTGGGCAACCACGCCCAGCACGATCGGTAACAGCACCACTTGCAGGATCGACCAGAACAACTCCATGAACGACACCGGCAACCAGGCCGAGGCCAGCAGCCAGATCAGGGCTGGGGTCAGCAGCGGGGCGAGAAGGGTGGTGACGGCGGCGATGGCCACCGACAGCGCCAGGTCGCCACGGGCCAGCCAGGTCATCACGTTCGACGAGGTACCGCTTGGGCAGCAGCCGACCAGAATCACGCCGACGGCGATTTCCGGCGGCAAGTGGAACACCTGGCAGAGCAACCACGCCACGCCCGGCATGATCACGAAATGGGCAACCACGCCCAGGGCCACGCGCCAAGGATGGCGAGCGACTTCGGCGAAGTCTTCGAGTTTGAGGGTCAGGCCCATGCCGAACATCACCAGCCCCAGCAAGGGCACGATGGCGCCTTTGAGGCCGATGAACCATGCCGGCTGCAGAAACGCCACGACAGCGAAAATCAGTACCCAGTAAGCGAAGGTGTTGCCGACAAAACGACTTAATGCAGCCAGTGCGCGCATGGCCTGATCCTTTTTATTAAGTAGCACCACAAAACCAAATGTGGGAGCGGGCTTGCTCGCGAAAGCGGAGTGTCAGTCGACATAGATACTGACTGACACTCCGCT
>NZ_JAGYGG010000055.1:0-24842 GCF_019947335.1 Pseudomonas sp. BF-R-24 | reverse complement strand
GAGCACTCGCAAGCCACGCTCAATGAAGTCGCAAGGCAGCTAAATAGCCGCCCTCGGAAAACACTAGACTACGAAACACCCGCTGAACGATTTAGCCAATCTGTTGCGTCGACCGGTTGAATCCACAGCCGATTTCTGCCCGTTGGCAAGGGTTGTAATCGATCAAGCGTAGCTTCTGCAATGGTTGCTTCAGTCAAAGTAATGTCGGTGAAGGGTAGGGCTCGTACGGGCCGATTCAGCTTTTAATGACCCTGGTTCAAAATCTAATGAATCTCTATGGATGACCCCTTATCCAAGCGTTGAATGGGTCGAAATTAAAAGGGGTGGGCTTCCACCAGTAGGGTGACTAAGTCGCCATTGAAGTTAGCCTGCTGGTCTTTTGATTCACAAAATCCAATCATTGATTGCTGCAATTTGGGTTGTGATCAGGTCAGCGTAAGCAGCATTTTCATTCATCAGGTCGTTGGGGGAGGGGGCGCTAGGGGCAGGCGGCTCAATTAGGCGCCTGTCGCGACACCAAAACTCTCGTTTCAGCCAACGCATTTTATATTCTGGTGAATTCGTTTTTTTTTCTGCTGAACGCTTACGCCTGTGCGTTGCACATCGCATTCGACTGCCACCCTCAATTATAAGTTGTGTTAATAATTCGAATAATAAATAGAAAATTGACTAATCATGGTCCCGGAACGAAAAATCATCCCCAGACCGGCGCCGCCAGAGCGCCGCGGATTTGCCGTTTCTCTCCTGCCAGAAAAATAACCAAAGGAGCCCGACCCATGAAGCCTCAAGCTTCGTCCCAGCCGCGCCGTGCGGCCGCCGCTGCCTTCATTGGCACCATGATCGAGTGGTACGACTTTTACATCTACGCCACCGCCGCCGCGCTGGTATTCGGTGCGCTGTTCTTCCCCTCGGACGACAAGCTGTTCAGCACCATGGCCGCTTTCGGCACCTTCGCCGTGGGTTTCTTTGCGCGGCCGTTGGGCGGGATTGTCTTCGGTCATATCGGTGACCGCATCGGCCGCAAGAAGTCGCTGATCATCACCTTGTTGATGATGGGCGTGGTCACGGTGTGCATCGGCTTGCTGCCGACTTACGCGCAAATCGGCGCCGCTGCCCCGGTGCTGCTGATTCTGTTGCGCATCGTCCAGGGCATTGCCGTGGGTGGCGAGTGGGGCGGGGCGGTGCTGATGGCCGGCGAGCATGCGCCGAAAGGCCGGCGCAATTTCTTTGCCTCGTTTGCGCAACTGGGCAGCCCGGCGGGTTTGATCCTGTCGCTGCTGGCCTTCAGCGCCGTCACCCGTCTGCCGGAAGAAGACCTGATGAGCTGGGGCTGGCGCCTGCCGTTCCTCGCCAGTTCGCTGTTGCTGCTGGTGGGCCTGGCGATTCGCCTGGGGGTCAATGAGTCGCCGGAGTTTCTCGCCAGCCGCGAATTGGCGAGCAAAAACAAACGCAAGGAGCAGGCGCCGGTCATGGAAGTGCTGCGCACCGCGTGGCGTCCATTGTTGCTGTGCATCGGCGCCAACACCCTGGGGATCGCCGGGGTGTATTTCACCAACACCTTCATGATCGCCTACACCACTCAGCAACTGGAACTGCCGCGCTCGCTGATCCTTGAGTGTCTGTTTGTCGTCGCGATCATCCAGTTCTGCATCCAACCGCTGGCGGCCTGGGTCGCCGAGAAGATTGGCGCCACCCGCTTCCTGTGCCTGGTGTCGCTGCTGGCGATGGCTTCGCCGTACCCGATGTTCGTGCTGGTCAGTTCGGCCCAGGCGCCGCTGATCATCCTCGGCATTGCGTTGGCGGTGGTGTGCATGGCGTCGTTCTACGCGGTGATCGCCGGCTACGTCAGCGGCATGTTCGAGACCCGTGTGCGCTACACCGCGATCTCTCTGGCGTACCAGATTTGCGGCGCTGTGGCCGGTGGCCTGACGCCACTGATCGGCACGCTGCTGGCACACAGGTTCGTCGGCCAGTGGTGGCCGATGGCGGTGTTCTACAGCCTGATCGCCGCGACTTCGCTGCTGTGTGTCCTGTCCCTTGCCCGTCGGCATGCCAGCGCTGAACGCCTGGAACTGGCCAAGGCCTGACCCCTGAATTTTCCTGGAGAAACACATGTTGAAGATCAATGGCGAACGCCTCTGGGCGAGTCTGATGGCGATGGCCGAAATCGGCGCCACCGCCCGTGGCGGCAGCTGCCGCCTGGCCCTGAGCGACGAGGACAAGGCCGGTCGGGAACTCTTTGCCCACTGGTGCCGCGAAGCCGGCATGACCCTGAGCGTGGATGCCATCGGCAACCTGTTTGCCCGCCGCGCCGGCACCGATCCTGATGCCGCGCCGGTGATGATGGGCAGCCACCTCGACACCCAGCCTGAAGGCGGGCGTTTCGATGGCGTGTACGGCGTGCTCGCCGGCCTGGAAGTGGTGCGCTGCCTGAACGATCTGGGCATTCAGACTCGCAAGCCGCTGGAAGTGGCGGTGTGGACCAACGAAGAAGGCGCGCGCTTCACCCCGGCCATGTTCGGCTCGGCGGTGTTCACCGGGATCATGGATCTGGACGCTGCGTTGGCGGTGCGCGATATCGATGGGATCAGCGTTGCCGAGGCGCTGCAACGTACCGGTTATGCCGGCGAGCGCCCGTTCGGCGGCGCGGTGGATGCGTACTTTGAAGCCCACATCGAGCAAGGGCCGATCCTCGAAGACAACGCCAAGAGCATCGGCGTCGTCAGTGGCGGCCAGGCGATTCGCTGGCTCGACGTACGGGTCGAAGGCATGGCGGCCCACGCCGGCACCACGCCTATGCCGCTGCGCAAGGACGCCTTGTACGGCGTGGCGCAGATGATCCAGGCCATCGAAGGCCTGGCGGCGGACTTCGCTCCCGAAGGCCTGACCACGGTCGGTGAATTGAGCATCAACAAATCGTCGCGCAACACCATTCCGGGGCTGGTGAACTTCACCG
This sequence comes from Pseudomonas sp. BF-R-24, assembly GCF_019947335.1. NCBI lineage: Bacteria > Pseudomonadati > Pseudomonadota > Gammaproteobacteria > Pseudomonadales > Pseudomonadaceae > Pseudomonas > Pseudomonas sp. BF-R-24. Next base: position 21,886 of record NZ_JAGYGG010000055.1, on the reverse strand, counting down.
TCGACCTGCGTCATCACCGTGATGAAACCATCGAGACCATGGAACAACAGGTCCGTGCGCGGCTTCAGGCGATTGCCGACGCTCGCGGTTTGAAACTGGCGATCACCCCGCACTGGATCAGCCCGGCGACGCCGTTCGACGTGGACTGCGTGGCGGCGGTGCAACAGGCCGTGGACGCCCTGGGCTACGCTCAACAATCGATTGTCAGCGGCGCCGGACATGATGCGATCCACCTGGCGCGGTACTGCCCGACGGCCATGGTGTTCATCCCGTGCGTGGGCGGCCTGAGCCATAACGAAGCGGAAGATGTGCTGCCCGAGGATGTGCGCCAGGGCACCGATGTGTTGCTCAATGCCGTGTTGGCCCGCGCGGTAAAAACTGAATAAACGCAGTCAATGTGGGAGCGAGCTTGCTCGCGATAGCGGTGGATCAGTCGCCATGAATGTTGAATGTGCTGACCTCATCGCGAGCAAGCTCGCTCCCACAGTGGAATGCGGCTGGTTTCAAGATCTACGTTAACTGACAGGTATTCACTCCATGCGCAGTTTTTTCCACCCCGAACAATTGCTTCACCACCCACGCAGCTACTACTCCCGTGGCCAGATGCGCACGCCGCAGGAAGTGCCGGAGCGTGCGCAGCGCCTGGTGCAGGCGTCTCACGCGTTGGGTTTTGCCGTTGAGCAACCGGCCGATGCCGGGCTCGATCCGCTGCTGGCGGTGCACGGCGCACCGTACCTGAGGTTTTTGCAGGAAGCCCATCAGCGCTGGAAAGAGATTCCCGAGGATTGGGGCGACGAGGTGATGTCGAACATCTTTGTCCGCGAACCCAATGCCCTGCGCGGAATTCTCGCGCAAGCGGCGCGCTATCTGGCCGATGGCAGTTGCCCGGTGGGCGAGCAGACCTGGCGTTCGGCCTACTGGTCGGCGCAAAGCGCCATCGCCGGTGCCCGGGCTTTGCTCGATGGCGAGCCGGCAGCCTATGCCCTGTGCCGGCCACCGGGTCACCACGCCCGGGCCGAAGCGGCGGGTGGTTTCTGTTATGTGAACAACGCGGCGGTGGCGGCGCAGGTATTGCGCGCCGGTTTTTCGCGGGTAGCGGTGCTGGATACCGACATGCACCACGGCCAGGGTATTCAGGAGATTTTCTACGACCGCGATGACGTGCTCTACGTGTCGGTGCACGGCGATCCGACCAACTTCTATCCGGGGGTCGCAGGTTTTGCCGAAGAGCGTGGTGTCGGTGCGGGCGAGGGTTTCAACCTCAACCTGCCGATGGCCCATGGCGCCAGCGAGGCGGTTTTTCTCGGGCAATTGGAAGTAGCGCTGAAGGCGGTGAAGGACTTCGGCGCCGAGGTGCTGGTGCTGTCCCTGGGCTTCGATATTTTCGAGCTGGACCCGCAGAGTAAAGTGGCGGTGACTCGCGAAGGGTTTGCCGTGCTCGGTGAGCGCATTCGCAGCCTCGGATTGCCGTGCCTGATTGTGCAGGAGGGCGGGTATCACCTGGAGAGCCTGGAGGATAATGCCCGGGCGTTTTTTGTGGACCCTGAGGCTTGGCAGCTCTGAGATCTTTGCTGCCTGGTAGATCGCTATCGCGAGCAAGCTCGCTCCCACACGGGTCAGTGTTGAACACAAATATGCGGTTCACCTCGGTCAAGTGTGGGAGCGAGCTTGCTCGCGATGAACGATAACGGGGTCCACCTGACGGAACACAAGCGCCCTACGGCACTTGCCATAGCCCTGACGTTAACGTAAAGATTGCTCCAGGGCGCCGACGTATGAAGGCGCAGGGTGGATGACCCGGAGCGCTTGATGACGCCAATAAAAACAAACTCCCCCAAACTGCATCGCGAAGCCCGGCTGGCTCGGGAAAAGTTGCACCTGGAAGGCGAAGTGCCGGATGGCGTCCTGCGTGCGGAAATCGATGCCTCGTGGCGACGCAGTCTCAGCCATGGCGTGCATTTCAATGCCAAGCATGAGCTGGCGCTGGAATCGAGTGCCAGCCTCGACGTGTTGCTGTCCAGCAACCGCTTGTTGATCGACGCCGCGTTGCCGGCCATCGATTACCTGGCCGAGCGTCAGGGCAAGGAAGGGCTGATCATCCTCGCCAACTCCGACGCCACCATCCTCGCCGTCGAAGGCCGCGCCGACCGTCTCAAGGGCAGTGGCCTGCAGGACATCACCCTCGGCACCTGCTGGAGCGAAGCGGTTCGCGGCACCAACGCCCTGGGCACGGCACTGGTGGAAGCCCGGCCGACCCTGATCGATTGCGGCGAACATTATCTGGATCGCCTCAGTGATTTTTCCTGCACTTCGGTGCCGATCCATTGCCCCCAGGGCGACATTCTCGGCGTCCTCGACCTGACCCGCGAAGGCCCGCTCGGCCGCGCCCACGACAGCACTGCGCTGCTGGCCATGGCGGTCAGCCAGATCGAAAGCCGAGTGTTCAACGCCAGTTATCCGGACGAAATCGTCCTGGCCTTCCACAGCCGCAGGCAATATCTGGAATCCCCGTGGCAAGGCCTGCTGGCCGTGAGCCTCGGCGGGCAGATCCTGGCGGTCAGCGCCCAGGCCTGCCAGTTGCTCCACGCCGAGCGCTCGGCCCTGGTCGGTCGGCGCTGCGAAGAGTTTCTCGGAGTCGACGGCCTGCAATTGTTGGCGCGTCTGCATCAGGGTGGAGCCGGCAGCCTGCAAACCGCCAAGGGTGAATTCTTCTACAAAACCCTGCGTGCGCCGCAACGCTCGATCAACGTCAGCAACCCGCCGCGCACAGTCGCGAAACCGGCCAAGGCGCAACCGGACCTGGAAGCGCTCGCCGGCAGCAATACCCGCTACGCCCGTGCCTTGCGCATGGCCCGTCAAGGCCTGGCCAATGAACTGCCGGTCTTGTTGCTGGGCGAAACCGGCACCGGTAAAGAGGTGATCGCCCGCGCCCTGCACATGGCCGGAGCGCGCTGCGACAAACCCTTCGTGGCGGTGAACTGCGCGGCCATTCCCGAAGGCCTGATCGAGTCCGAACTGTTCGGCTATCGTGAAGGCGCGTTCACCGGTTCACGCCGGGGCGGCATGGTCGGGCGCTTGCAGCAGGCCCATGGCGGCACCTTGTTCCTCGATGAAATCGGCGACATGCCTTTGGCTTTGCAGGCCCGGTTGTTGCGGGTGTTGCAGGATCGCAAGGTCGCGCCCCTGGGTGCAGGCGAAGAGCAGGACATCGACGTCGCGCTGATCTGCGCCACCCACCGCGACCTCAAGCGTCTGGTGGAAGAAAAACACTTTCGCGAGGACCTGTTCTACCGGGTCAACGGCATCAGCGTGATGCTCCCGGCCCTGCGCGAGCGCGAAGATTTCGGCGCGCTCGTCACTCGCATGCTGACGACATTGGGCGCACCCGCCGTGGTCCTGCACGATGATCTCGATCGCTTGCTCAACGGTTATCAGTGGCCGGGCAACATCCGCCAATTGGAGATGGTCCTGCGCACCGCGCTGGCCATGCGCGAACCGGGCGAAACCGTGCTGACCCTCGACCACTTGCCCGACAGCATGCTCGACGAGTTGACCACCAGCGAACGGCCCCAGGCCGGCAGCATCCGGGAAAACGAACTGGATCTGATCCGTCAGTCCCTGGACACGCACCAGGGCAATGTCTCGGCCGCCGCCGACGCTCTGGGCATCAGCCGCGCGACGCTTTATCGCAAGCTCAAACAGTTGCGTTCGTGATGCAGCGCTTGATCGTTCGGCTGATCGACAGCCAGAACCCCGAGGCTCTGCAAGCGGCATTGCGTTGGCTGTACAGCTTCGTGCGACCCCATCGCCTGGCGATTGCAGGGCTGCTGGGTTTGTCGGTCTGCGCTTCGGCGCTGGTGCTGGTGCAGCCGTGGCTGACCAAACTGCTGATCGACGATGGCCTGTTGGCGCGCAACTTCCCGATGCTGGTAATGATCGCCGGGCTGATGATCGTTGCCGGGTTGCTGGGCACGGCGCTTTCGGGCATCAACCGCTACCTGCACACGCGACTGTCCGGGCGCATGCTGTTTGCCCTGCGCGATGACCTGTACCGGCATTTGCAAACCCTGTCGCCGAGCTTTTACGGCCAGCGGCGCATCGGCGACCTGATGTCGCGCCTCGATGGCGATGTCGCGGAAATCCAGCGGTTCGCCGTGGACTCGCTGTTCTCGGCCGTGTCCAGCGTGATCGGCCTGGTGGTCGCGGTAGCGATGCTACTGACCTTGTCCTGGAAACTGTCGCTGTTGGCGCTGGTGCTGATTCCCCTCGATGTCCTCTGGCTGCGCTGGATGCGGCGCAAGGTGGAGCGTGATGTGCGGCAGTTGCGCGAGCGTTCGGCGGACATGTCGTCGTTCATGGTCGAGACGTTGCCGGTGATGAAGTTCATCCAGTCCGCCGGCCAGCAACAGCGCGAAGCGCGGCGCCTCGAGACGCTGGGGCAGGGCTACATGAGCCAGTTGCTGCGCCTGCAAGTCACCGAATTTTTCACCCAGGCCGTGCCCGGTACCCTGACCTCGCTGTCCCGGGCCTGCGCATTTCTGATTGGCGGTTACTGGGTGGTGCAGGGCACCTGGCAGCTCGGCGCCCTGATTGCGTTTTCCACTTACCTGGGCATGGCCGTGGGGCCGGTGCAAAGCCTGCTCGGGCTCTACGTCGCGATCCAGCGGATGACCGTCAGCCTCGGCCGGGTCATGGAGTTGCGCGGCGAACAACCGACGGTGTTGACGCCCGCCACGCCAAGGGCAATGCCCACTGGCGGCGATCTCTGGTTCGACAACGTGCACTTCGCCCATCCCGGCCGTCAATCGACCCTGCGCGGCATCGAGGCGCGGATTCCCTACGGTATGAAAGTGGCCCTCAGCGGCGGTTCGGGCGTGGGCAAGTCCACCCTGATCGACCTGCTGCAACGTCATCACGATCCGCAATCGGGCCGGGTACTGCTGGGCGACGTCGATCTGCGCGAGCTGGATCTGTTCCAGTTGCGTCGGCGCATCGCCATCGTCAGCCAGGACATCGTGCTGTTTCGCGGCAGCCTCGCCGACAACCTGGCCTACGCGGCACCGGACGCCAGCCGCGAGGCGATTGCCGACGTGGCGCGACTGGCGCAACTCGACAGCCTGATCGAGTCCTTGCCCGAAGGTCTCGACAGTCCCTTGGGCGAGCGGGGCCAGCAGTTGTCCGGCGGGCAGAAACAACGCATCGCGATTGCCCGGGCACTGTTGCAGGACCCTTTGATCCTGGTGCTCGATGAAGCCACGTCCGCAGTGGATGAAGCCACCGAACGCGAGGTCATCGACGCCATCGACCGCCTGTTTGCCGGACGTACGCGCATCCTGATCAGCCATCGCCCTTCAACCCTGGCCGACGCCGACCTGCGCTTCGAATTGCTCGACGGCGTACTGACCTCGAAAACGGTGCTGCATGAAACCTGAGTTGCGCATTGGTGTGGTGGACAGCGGTCACTCGGCGGCACAACGGGTGCAAGTGATCGCCGGTCGACGCTTTTCATTGCTCGAAGACGGCCTGGCTGAGGGCGACTTGCGCGAAGACCCGCTGGGGCATGGCAGTGCGGTGATCGAGGCCATCGGCCGGCGTGCACCCTCGGCGCTGTTTTGCGTGGCTCAGGTGTTTGACCAGCGGGGTGTCACCAGCGCCTTGCAGATCGCCTCGGCGATTGACTGGCTGCTGACGCAGGACGTGCGACTGATCAATTTGAGCCTTGGCCTGCGCCAGGATCGCAGCCTGTTGCGCGCGGCCTGCGCGGCGGCGGTGGCGCAGGGCGTGCTGCTGTGTGCGTCGAGCCCGGCCCAAGGGGAAGGGGTGTTTCCGGCGAACTATCCGCAGGTGTTGCGGGTGACCGGCGATGCGCGGTGCGCCGAGCAGGAATGGTCGTGGCTCAACAGCGCCCAGGCGGATTTCGCCGCGTGTGTGCATGGCACCTACCCGGGGCAATCCGGGGCGAGCCTCGGTTGTGCCGCCTTGAGCGGGCACATCGCCGGATTCCTCGCCGAACAGCCTGACGCCAGCAATGCGCAAGTCATCGAGTGGTTGCGCGAGCATGCCCGTTATCGTGGCCCTGAACGGCGCTTCGGGCCATGACCGACATCGTCATTCTGGGCGCCGGCCCGGCGGGGGCCGCGGTCGCACTGGGTTTGAAGCGGCTGGGCCATGGCGTCACGCTGATCAGCGAATGGCGCCGGTTTGCGGCGCTCGAAGGCGTGTCCGTGCGGGTTCTCGAGGCTTTGCGCGGCGCGGGCCTGCACCAGGCGTTGGCGCAAGCAGCGCTGCCTTCTCAACGCCAGGTGAACTGGAATGGTCAGCAGCATGCGCAGAACATCGAATACTTGCTCGACCGTCCGGTGTTTGACCGAGGCCTGCGTGAGGATTTGCGCCTGGCGGGGGTCGAGCTGATCGAAGGCCGGGTGCTGGCGGTTCAGCCATCGACCAATGGCCACCGAATCGAAATTGACGGGCGCGAACCACTGCTCGCGCCGTTTCTCGTAGAGGCCCGTGGACGTCAGGCCCCCGCTATCGGCAAAGGCTTGCGTGGGCCCGAGACCGTCAGCTTGCTCAATCGCTGGCAGGGTTCGCCGGGCAGCACCGCCAGCGCCGTGGAAAGCCTTGAGGACGGCTGGGCATGGATGGCGCGGCGCGCCGACGGCCAGTGTTACTGGCAATGGACTGTGGATGTGGCCAGTGCCGGGTTGCCGGGCAAGGCTATGTTGCTCGATTACTGCCGACAGCGGCGCCAGGGTTCGCGGCTGGCCACTGCATTTTTTGCGGGCGAAGCGGAATCTGATCTGCAACTGCACGCCCGCAGCAGCACGGCGATTCTGAGCCCGCAGGTGTGTGGCGAAAACTGGATTCGGGTCGGCGATGCGGCAATGGCGGTGGACCCATTGTCGGGCAACGGGATCTTTCAGTCCTTGTCTTCGGCGTTGCAGGCGCCCGCGGTTATCAACACGCTGCTGTGCAAACCCGAACGAACGGCTCTGGCCCAGCGTTTCCACCAGCAGCGGGTGGGGCAGTTGTTTTTGCGGTTTGCGCGGATCGGCCGGGATTTTTATGCCGATGAGCAACGCTGGCCGGACCAGCCGTTCTGGCAGGCACGGCGGAGCTGGCCGGATGCCGAGGTGGCCCATGCGGAGGCGGATTTCAATGCGCTGAGGATTGAACGGGCGCCGGTGTTGCGTGATGGACTGGTCGATGAAGCCGAGGTGGTGATCACGGTGGATCAACCGCTGGGTATCTGGCATGTGCATGGGGTTGAGGTGGCGGCGTTGGTGCAGAGGTTAAAGCAGGGAGAGCCGGCGGATCAGGTGTTGGCCGGGCTGACGGTGGAGCAGGGGCGGATGGTTCGCAGCTGGTTACTGGGCCAGGGTTTCAAACCCTGAATGAAGAACGTCCGGATACGGCGAAAAAGCCTGTTCTCCCAGCGCAAAGCATCGTAATTTACGCGCCATAACGACAAGGAATTTTGGGGTGTAAGTGGGAGCTTATCGTCTGCTATTGGCCGTTCTGGTGGCCGTTTCTCATATGGGCAAGACGTTCATGGGGCTAAACCCCGGCGTGATTGCCGTGATTTCCTTCCTGATCATCAGCGGCTTCGTGATGACCTCGCTGATCGAACGCAATTACAAGGCGCCGGAGAAAGTCGGCCTGTTCTATCTGGACCGCGCCCTGCGGCTCTATCCTCAATTCCTGTTCTACTTCGTGGTTTCCTGTGCGGTGATCTATTTCCTGCTGCCCGGCACGCCTCAAACCGCCGAGCTGACGCTGCGAAACATCGCCGCAAGCCTGGCTATCGTGCCACTCGGCTTCTACATGTTCGGCGCGGCGGGATCGTGGATCTTGCCGCCGGCCTGGTCTTTGGGGCTTGAGATGTGCTTCTACCTGATGATCCCCTTCCTGATCATCTATAGGGCGCGGGGCGTTGCGTTTGCTCTATCCGTCGTTGTCTTCATGGCCGCGTGCCTGGGTTTCATCAACACCGACCTGTACGGCTACCGTCTATTGCCGGGTGTGCTGTTCATGTTCCTGTGCGGCAGCTACCTGTACAAAGCGCAGCCGAAGGATTTGGCGATCGCTGCCGGCACCGCCGTGGTAGCGGCCCTGATGTTTGCGGCCATCATGGCGGGATGGATAGAGCGCCGGCCGTTCAATGCCGAAGTGACCGCCGGCATAGCGCTGGGCGTGCCCGCCGTGTACCTGCTGACAAAGCTCAGGTTTCACCGGATTGACGAGTTCCTCGGCAATATCAGCTACGGCGTGTTCCTGAATCACTATGTGGTGATGTACTTCCTGCACGCTGTCTGGTCGGTTACCTACGATGGGGCCGTTGTTGCAACAGTGCTGGCCTTGTCGTTGCTGCTCAGCGGCGTTTCGTACTACTGCGTCGAACGGCCGGCCCTGAAGCTTCGTCACGCGCTTCGGGCCGGCGCAAAATATGGGGTGGGTCGCCCACTGGACCGCGAAACAGCGGCGTAGTGGCTGGGGGGGCGCCTTCGCGGGCAAGCCCGCTCCCACAGGGGAACGCATTCCAATGTGGGAGCGGGCTTGCTCGCGAAGGCGGCCTGAAGGACGCTACGAATCACAACTTGATCAGCACCGACTTCAACTCGGTGTAATGCTCGATCGCCGCATACCCCATCTCACGCCCGACCCCGGACATCTTGTAGCCTCCGAACGGCAGCGCCGGGTCCAGGGCGCTGTGGCAGTTGACCCACACCGATCCTGACTTGATGCGCGGAATCATCCGGTGCACCGCCGCCAGGTCATTGGACCAGATGCTCGCGCCCAATCCATACGGACTGTCATTGGCCATGCGCAGGGCATCGGCTTCGTCATCAAACGGGATGGCCACCAGCACCGGGCCGAAGATTTCTTCCTGCACCAGTGAGTGCTTCTGATCGACGTCGACAATTACCGTTGGCTTGACGAAGAACCCAGGCCCGAACTGCTCGCCACCGCAGGCGATGGTCGCGCCGCTTTCCCGGCCCTTTTCGATGTACCCGTAGACGCGTTCCTGCTGGCGCGCCGAGATCAAGGGCCCCATGTCGACGCTCGGGTCCAGGCCGTTGCCGAGTTTCATGGCGTTGGCAATGTCGCTGATGTCCGCCACCACATTGTCGAAGTGCTTGCGCTGCACATACAGCCGCGAGCCTGCGCAGCAGACCTGGCCCTGGTTGAAGAAGATCGCGCTGGCAGCCCCGGCCGCGGCGGTTTTCAGGTCGGCGTCGGCCATGACGATGGTTGGTGATTTACCGCCTAGTTCCAGGGTGACCCGGGTCATGGAATCCATGGCGATCTTGCCGATCTGCTTGCCGACGGCGGTGGAGCCGGTGAAGGTCAGCTTGTCCACCAGCGGGTTGTGGGTCAAGGCAGAACCTGCGGTGATGCCGGTGCCGGTGACCACGTTGAATACGCCTTCGGGATAACCGGCTTCCAGCACCAGTTCGGCAAGTTTAAGTGCGGTCAGCGGGGTTTCGTCGGCCGGCTTTAGCACCACGGTGCAGCCGGTGGCCAGGGCCGGGCCGAGTTTCCAGCAGGCCAGCAACAGCGGGAAGTTCCAGGCAACGATGGCACCGACCACGCCCACCGCTTCACGGCGGATGAAGCTGTGGAACTGGTCGTTGGGCATCAGCGGTGCCGACACGTCAACCGTAGAGCCTTCGATCTTGGTCGCCCAACCGGCCATGTAGCGCAGGAAGTCGATGGCCAGTTGCACGTCCATCACCTGGGCCACCGCTGCGCTTTTACCGTTGTTCAGGCATTCCAGTTGCGCCAGCAGCTCGGCGTCGCGCTGCATCAGGTCGGCGAGTTTCCACAGCAGGTTCTGCCGCTCCCGGGGACGGGTGCGGGTCCAGGCCGAATCGTCGAACGCCTGGCGGGCGGCGAGTACCGCGCGGTCGACATCTTCCGGCGTTGCCCGTGGTACCACGCACAACACCTCACCGGTGGCCGGGTTGTGCAGGGGCATGGTCTGGCCGTCGGCGGCCTCGACCCAGTCACCGCCGATGAGCATGCGCGGGGCGCGCTGGATGAATGCCGAAGTGGCGGGAAGCAGGTTTGGGAGCGACATTGGCGAGGCCTCTTGTTGTTCGTGAGAACAGGGCTTTCGCAATGCCTGTGCCAGTTGTGTTTTTTCGGCCGCAAGGCCCGATCTAGTGGGGTGACAGATATTTTCCGGGTCACCCTGACATCGATAAACGTCGCAAATTGCGACGACGTGAGACGTCCCGAACACAACACCCTGTAGGAGCGAGCCTGCTCGCGATGGACAAAAGAGCACCACGTTTAGCCTGTAAGTACGCGATATCGTTAACGACCATCGCGAGCAGGCTCGCTCCTACAGAAAACTATGCTTGTCTCAGAGTGAAACAGTTGTCGCGAAATTAAACGTGCAACGCCCATGACGTCTCCCGAAAAAAACCGGTTATTAGTCACAAGTCATTGATTCATTGAAATATTCATAAGCTGGCACGCTCCGTGTATTGCTCATCGCAGACGTTTCTCTTGCCTCCGTCGGCGGATCAAAGCCGGCGGCAGAAACCATAAAAACGATAAGCCACAACAATAAGAACGCACCGTGCGAGGTTCGACGTTGATGAAGAGAAAACTCCGATCAGGCATGAGCGCCAGCCTGCTGGCCGTAGCCGCTTGTGTAGCGCTGCATTCGCCTCATAGCCTGGCAGCCCGCGACGCCCAGACCATCCTCAAGGAAACCTGTCAGGGCTGTCACACCCCCGAAGCCGATAACGCCCTCAGCCGCATCAGCCACCAGCGCAAAACGCCGGAAGGCTGGCTGATGAGCATTGCCCGGATGCAGACCATGCACGGTTTGCAGATCAGCGATGAGGACCGTCGCACGCTGGTCAAATACCTGGCCGACACCCAGGGCCTGGCGCCGAGCGAAACCGACGGCGTGCGCTATGCACTGGAGCGCCGGCTCAATACCGTCGAGCAGTTCGACGACCAGACCAGCCAGATGTGCGGCCGCTGCCACTCCGGTGCGCGGGTTGCCCTGCAACGGCGTCCGGCCCAGGAGTGGGAACGCCTGGTGAATTTCCACCTCGGTCAGTGGCCGTCCCTGGAGTACCAGGCGCTGTCCCGGGACCGCGACTGGTTCGATATGGCCCGCAAAGAAATGGTGCCGCTGCTGGCCAAGCGTTATCCGCTGGACAATCCGGCCTGGAAAAAATGGCAGAGCGTCGCGCCGAAAGCCGATGCCCTGGTGGGCGACTGGAGCTTCAGCGGCCACTTGCCGGGCAAGGGTGAGCTGGCGGGTGTAATGACCGTGAGTGCCGATGGCAGCGACACCTTCAAGGTCAGCGTCAAAGGCCAGTACGCCGACGGCACGCCGTTCAACGGCGACGGCAGTGCAATCCTCTACACCGGCTATGAATGGCGCGGCAACGTGACCATCGATGGCGTGACCATGCGCCAGGTGTTTGCCGCCCAGGGCAATGCGATGCAGGGCCGGATGTTCGAGGCCGAGCACGACGAGCGTGGCCTGGACTTCGTCGCCGCCAAGCAAGGCTCCAACCGTTTGCTGGCGGTGCAGCCGGGTCATCTGAAGGCCGGCAGTGAAACCGAAGTGACCCTGATCGGCAGCGGCCTGACCGGCAAGCCGGACTTCGGCAAAGGCGTGGAAGTGCTCGAAGTGGTCGAGCAGAGCCCTGAGCGGATCAAGGTCAAGCTCAAGGCCGCCGCCAATGCCCAGCCAGGTTTGCGCGCGGTCAGCGTCGGCACGCTAAAGGGCCCGAGCCTGTCGGTGTACAGCAAGATCGCCTCGGTCAAGGTTGTGCCGGAATTCTCGGTTGCACGGATCGGCGAGGGCGGTGGTTCGACGCCGAAAGTCCAGGGCCGTTTCGACGCGGAAGCCTGGGGCAAGGGCGCTGATGGCAAGCCGTACCGCATCGGTGTGTTCCCGGCGCAGTGGAAAGTCGAGGCCTTCGACGACCGCGCCAGGGAAGACGAAGACGTCAAGTTCGCCGGCACCATGCAGGCCGACACCGGCGTGTTCACTCCGGGCGATGCCGGGCCGAACCCGGCACGCAAGATGTCCACCAACAATGCCGGCAACCTCAAGGTGATCGCCGCCGTCGACGACGCAGGGAAATCCCTGACCGGCGAAGGCCACCTGATCGTGACCGTGCAACGCTGGAACAATCCACCCATTCCGTGAGTTGGCTGACGGCACAGGCTTCAGACACTTTTCGGAATGACCGCAAGCCCCGCCAAGCGGGGCCTGCACAGGAGGTTTGCCATGGGCGCTATCTTGAATCTGGTCGAACGCAACCTGCACGAAGTGCAGGTCGATGCTGACCGCATGCTGTTTCACATCCCCAGCAGTTCGCTGTTCGCCAGCGATGAACTGACGGGCACCATCATCGACACCTTGCGCGGGCCAGGTTGTTCCTCGGACGACCTGATCCAGCGCCTGGCCGCGCGTTTCAACGGCGAGGAAATCACCGAGACCCTGCGCGAGCTGATGGCCCTGGAACTGGTCAGCGACGGCTCGCCGCTGACTCCGGACATCGCCACCAAGCGGGTCGAGCGTACGGCGATCAATACCGTGGTGCTCAACGTCAACACCGGCTGCAACCTGAGCTGCACGTATTGCTACAAGGAAGACCTCGACAAGCCGTCGGCGGGCAAGAAAATGGACGTCGAAACGGCGATCGCCTCGGTGGAAATGCTGCTGCGCGAATCCCCGGACGAAGAGCGTTTCACCGTGGTGTTCTTCGGCGGCGAACCGCTGAGCAACCGCAAGCTGATCGAGTACATGGTCGACTATTGTGAGAAGCGTTTTCGCGAGGCGGGCAAGCTCGTCGAATTCGTCATGACCACCAACGCCACGTTGCTCACCGAAGAAACGGTGGATTACCTCAATGCCCATCGTTTCGGGCTGTCGGTGAGCATCGACGGGCCGAAGACCGTGCACGACCGCAACCGCATCACCGTGGGCGGGCAGGGCACCTATGACGTGGTGCGGCGCAAGGCCGAGATGCTGTTGTCGCGCTACAACAGCCGTCCGGTCGGAGCTCGCGTAACGCTCACCACCGGCGTGACCGACGTCGAAACCATCTGGGATCACCTGTTCAACGAACTGGGTTTTGCCGAAGTCGGCTTTGCCCCGGTGACCTCCGGCGACATCAGCAGCTTCAATCTCACCAGTGATGAACTGGTGCAGGTGTTCGCCAACATGAAGGCGCTGGGTCGTCGTTACCTGGAAGCGGCGCTGGAGCACCGCAACATCGGGTTCTCCAACCTGCACCAGCTCATCACCGACATCCACGAAGGCCACAAGAAAGCCCTGCCATGCGGCGCGGGCCTGAAGATGCTGGCGGTGGATCACAAGGGCGAGCTGAACCTGTGCCACCGTTTTACCGGTTCGAGCCTGCCGACCTTCGGCAACGTCCATAGCGGTGTGAAACAGGTGGAGTTGAACGACTTCCTGTCCCAGCGCCTGGACCGTACCAACACTGGCTGCGAAGACTGTCAGATCCGCAACCTGTGTTCCGGCGGCTGCTACCACGAGAGCTACGCCCGCTATGGCGATCCGACCCACCCGACCTATCACTACTGCGAACTGATGCGTGACTGGGTCGACTTCGGCATCGAGGTCTACACCCGGATCATGGCCAATAACCCTGCGTTCATCAGCAGTTACATCACTCCGCGCAAGGCTCACTGATATGAAACATCTCAAGGCAATCAATAACAAAGCGTTGAAGCTGGATCAGGCCGCGGATGAAAACCGCATAGAAGAAGTGGTGGCCATGAGTTCCGTGGCGGGCTGTGCCTCGACCACCGACCCGGGCTGGGAAATCGATGCGTTTGGCGGTGTGTCGTCGCTGTGCCAGCCAATGGAGGCCGACCTCTACGGGTGCTCCGACCCTTGCTGGTGGCCGGCCCAGGTGCCCGACATGATGAGCACCTACCCGGACTGGAACAAGGATGCCCAGGCGTCCAACGACAACTGGCGCAACCTCGGCACTGTCTTCCCCAAAGACAAGTGATCACAGAAGAAGGATTCCAGCATGCGTAACATCAAAGCCTGCGGCCTGGCCGCGTTCGCCGTCCTGAGCAGCTGTTCTGTCAGTGTTCTGGCCGATGAAAATACCGCGCTGCAAGTCGGTCACGAATACATGGTGACCACCAACTACCCGAACAACCTGCACGTGATCGACCTGGCCACCGATACGCTGTTCAAGACCTGCAAGATGCCCGATGCCTTCGGTCCCGGCTCCGTGCAGTTGTCGCCGGACCGCAAGACCGCCTACGTGCTGAACAATCACTATGCGGATGTCTACGGTGTCGAACTGGACAACTGCAAGCAGGTGTTCCACGCCAGCATCACCCAGAAGCCGGGTGAGAAGGCCAGGTCCATGTTCGCCTTCACGGTCAGCCACGACGGCAAGGAGCTGTACACCGTCGCCAACCCGACGCTGATGATGAACGATCGCTACGAAGTGCAGCAGCCACGGCTCGACGTGTATTCGACCGATGCCGGCATGGACGCCAAGCCGCTACGCAGTTTCCCGGCGCCGCGCCAACTGACCATCATGCAGAGCGGTGACGACGGCACGCTGTACGTGGCCGGGGCGGACGTTTACAAGGTCAATGTGCAAACCGGCAAGTTCGACGTACTGATCCCCAGCCGTCACTGGAAACGCCCGAACTACAGCGCACCTGACGTGCTCTACGTGTGGAACCAGCAGACCTACCGGCATGACTTCTCGCTGCTCTACACCGCGGCGAAATTCAAGGACAAGAAACAGGACCCGGCCACCGCCGAATACCTGTACGGCCTGTTCAGCGTCGACCTGAAGACCGGCAAGACCGAAACCACCGACTTCGGGCCTCTGACTGAAATCTACTTCAGCGGCATGCGTTCGCCCAAGGACCCGAACCTGATGTTTGGCGTACTCAACCGCCTGGCCAAGTACGACATCAAGCAGAAGAAAATGCTCCAGTCCGCCGCGCTCGATCACTCGTACTACTGCATTTCCTTCAACAAGGACGGCAGCAAGATCTACCTGGCGGGGACGTTCAACGACGTGGCGATCTTTGATGCCGACAGCCTGAAGCAGACGGGCAGCATCAAGTTGCCGGGCGGAGACATGGCGATTACCACGGCGCAGATTTTTGTCCGGTAATTGCGGAGCCTGAACTGACGCCTTCGCGGGCAAGCCCGCTCCCACAGTGGACTCGCAGTGTGATCACTATCGCGTGAACACCACTGAACCCTGTGGGAGCGGGCTTGCTCGCGAAGAGGCCCTCAAAAACACTGCAAAAACAGCAAAAATCAAACCCCCGGCACCGGGCAACTCATATCCCCCTCCTGGCACTTCAGGTAGTTCTTGAACGTCTGAACCCGTGCCTTGGTCAGTTCCGTGGTGCAGTTGCTGTAAATCAGCGGATACACACTCCCGCCTTCCACCCCGGATGCCGAAAACTTGCACTCGGCATCGCGGAACGCAACCCACGCCCGCTGCGCACCCACTAACTGCTTCTTGCTGTCCGGGTTGCTCTTGAGTCGCGAAGTGATCTGCTGGTACAGCGCATTCAATTCCTTGTCGGCGGCCGCGTTCTGCTGCGCCGCGCACTGGTTCATCGTCGCCTGATCGCTGGCGTTGTCGCAGTCCACGGCGAACGCCATGGAGGTGAACAACAAGGGTGTCAGCACCAATAAGAAGCGTGGGTTCATGCTGGAGTGCTCGCTGTGACCGAAAGAGAGGTGCAGTGTAGCGCTGAGGGGCACAGGCAACTGCCGCGCAGATTTTTCATGTCGCTATCCTTTTCCATGCTGTTTCGAGGGCGAACGTTAGCAGTTTCGACCCGCTGACTTTGCGATTGCCCAGAACTTATCCACGCAAATGCAACCGAATATCTCAGGTATGGTTGATTGCACATCCCGATTGGTACAACTTTAGGGTTGGTCTTGTGGTCTTACTGGCCTACTGTTCAAGTACAGGAGGTGACTTATGAACCCAGCATCTGATCGCATCGAAAGGAAAATCCTGCTCAAGGCCAAGCGTTCACAGGTCTGGCGTGTGCTGGCCAATGCCGAAGTGTTCGGACAGTGGTTTGGCGTGGCGCTGGAAGGCAAGCGTTTTGTGGCAGGCGAATGGACCCAGGGGCAGGTTACCTATCCCGGTTATGAACATTTGCGCTGGAATGTACTGGTAGAGCGGGTCGAGCCGGAGCGGCTGCTTTCGTTTCGCTGGCACCCGTATGCCGTGAACCCTGAAGTCGATTACTCCCAGGAACCCACCACCCTGGTGAAATTCGAGCTCGAAGACATGGACAACGGCACGTTGCTCAAGGTCTCCGAGTCCGGTTTCGATCACATTCCCCAGGCCCGTCGCGAAAGGGCTTTCCGCATGGACAGTCGTGGCTGGGAAGAGCAAATGAACAATATCGAGCAGTTTTTGATCGACAATGCCAAGGCCCACGAGCAACAGAGTGGCTGAAGTCGGCTCGAAACCTGAGGCGTCTAAGGGTTTTCGGAGGGTGGTTTATAGCGAATGTCTTACACGCGATGGTAGCGATATCGCCTGTTACAAATTGGATCCGAAGCGTAATCTGGTCTCACCCACTGAAGCACAGGATGTGCTCAGGATCATGGATGATCGACCATATGCAAGGAACGCTACGACAAGGAGTCGTCATGGTCTTGGAAAAACCCGCTTCGGCGGGTTTTTTTTGCGCGCATGAAAAGTCGTGGCGGCAGGAACCGGGTTCCCGCCGCCATTTTTTCACTGTCGATCGAGTTTCGCCGCCGCGCGCTCGGTGATCTGCGCCCGCAGTTTCAACGAGCCGGCAGCCCGCTGGCGAGCCTCTCCCAACACGCTGGCCGGGGCCGTCTCGGGGCTGCCCGCGGTAAACGGCGGGGCCGGGGCGTATTCCAGTTGCAGTTGCACCAACTCGGCGGTGGCCTGGTCGAACAGCTCGGCGGCCAGGGTCAGGGCGAAGTCGATACCGGCGGTGATGCCACCACCGGTCAACAGATTACCGTCACGAACCACCCGGTCTTGCACCGCGATTGCGCCCAGCGGCTTGAGTAATTCGTGATATGCCCAGTGAGTGGTGGCGCGTTTGCCCTTGAGCAATCCCGCCGCACCCAGCACCAGCGAGCCGGTGCACACCGACGTGATGTACCGCGCGTTGGCGGCCTGGGCCTTGAGAAAGTCCAGAGTCTGGTCATCTTCCATCAAGGGTCCGACGCCACTGCCACCGGGCACGCAGATCACGTCCAGTGCCGGGCAATCATCGAAGGTGGTGGTCGGTTTCAGCAGCAGGCCGGTGCTGGCGGTGACCGGCATCAGGTCTTTCCAGATCAGATGTACTTTCACATCCGGCAGCGAGGCCAGTATGTCGTAAGGGCCGGTCAGGTCCAGTTGCTGAACCTGTGGAAACAACAGAAAACCGATCTGCAACGTCATGGTGTTTTTTCTCGTGAAGTGGGTGGACGGTTTGACTCTAGGCTCGTAGGCTTTGGCGCATACGCCAATATCCCCACGAATTACGCCAAATGTCGAAAACCATCCATGTACTCGCTTTCGCCAACGTGCAAATACTCGACGTCACCGGGCCGTTGCAGGTTTTCGCTTCGGCCAACGACATAGCCCGTCAGCAAGGCCTGCCGCCACCCTACGCACCGACCGTGATTGCCAGTGGCGGCGGGGCGGTGATGTCGTCGGCGGGGTTGGCGCTGTTGGCCGAACCGTTGCCGGATGAGGGCACTGATACCCTGATCATCGCCGGTGGCTGGGGTGTTTACGCAGCGGCGCAAGATGCGCCGTTGGTCGCCTGGGTGCGCGAACATGCCCGTGGCTGCCGGCGGGTTTCCTCGGTATGCACCGGTGCGTTCCTGCTGGCGGCCAGCGGCTGGCTCGACGGCCGGCGCGTGGTCACCCACTGGACCCGTTGCGAGCAACTGGCGCAGCAGCATCCGCAACTGCACGTCGAGCCCAACCCGATCTTCATCAACGACGGCCCGGTCTGGACCTCGGCCGGGGTGACCGCCGGCATCGACCTGGCGTTGGCCATGGTCGAAGAAGACCTGGGGCGCACCATGGCCCTCGAAGTCGCGAGGCAACTGGTGGTGTATCT
The DNA here is from genome assembly GCF_019947335.1 of Pseudomonas sp. BF-R-24. Taxonomy (NCBI): domain Bacteria; kingdom Pseudomonadati; phylum Pseudomonadota; class Gammaproteobacteria; order Pseudomonadales; family Pseudomonadaceae; genus Pseudomonas; species Pseudomonas sp. BF-R-24. The sequence goes on along the minus strand of NZ_JAGYGG010000055.1, from coordinate 3,763 downwards.
CAAACGTCCGGGTGGCCAGTCGCAATTCAGCGTGACCCTGTCACTGCAACAGGAAGGCAACCGTTTCGATGAACTTCACGCCTGGATCAGCGAAAATCTGGCCCACGACCTTGGCATCCCGACTCTGGCCTTGCAGGCCGGCATGAGCGAACGCAGCTTCGTGCGCCACTACCGCGCCGACACCGGCCAGACCCCGGCCCGGGCCATCGAACTGATCCGCGTCGAAACCGCGCGGCGTTTGCTCAGCGATACCGGCGTGCCGATCAAACGAGTAGCGGTGCAATGCGGCTTCGGCAGCGAAGAAACCCTGCGCCGCAGTTTCCTGCGGGCCATGGGCGTGACGCCACAGGCTTATCGGGAGCGGTTTTCGGTCAGTGCCGGCGCAGATCCACTGGTGTCCTGAGCCACCTTTTGCCTGAGTTCGAACATTGTTTAACCCGTATTCACGGCTGCCAAAACCTCTTCTCCCCACTCAACCTCCGATCCAGAAAGCAAGCCGCACTGATCAATGCCAGATGCGTCAATGCCTGCGGCGTGTTGCCCATGTGCCGCCCATGGCTGTCGAACTCTTCGGCATACAACCCCAGCGGGTTGGCGTACCTGAGCAACTGTTCGAACTCCAGGTGGGCCTTGTCGAGCTGGCCGGCGCGGGCCAGGCATTCGACGTACCAGAACGAGCACGCGGCAAAGGCGCCTTCGCTGCCGGGCAGGCCGTCGATCTGGCTGTCGTCGTTGCGGTAGCGGTAGATCATGCCGTCGCGTACCAGGCTTCTTTCGATGGCTTGCAGGGTCGCCAGCCAGCGCGGGTCGCGGGCGCTGACGAAACGCACCAGCGGCATCAGCAGCATCGAACCGTCCAGGCCGGTGCCGCCGATGTGCTGGACGAAGTGCCCGCGTTCCTCGCACCAGAAGTTCTCCCAGATGTCGGTGTAGATCGCCTGGCGGGTCTGGTCCCAACGCGCGAACGGTGCCGGTAGCGAGCGCTTTGAAGCGAGGCGGATGGCGCGGTCCAGGGCGACCCAGCACATCAGCCGTGAATGCAGGAAATGGTATTGCTCGCCGCGCATTTCCCAGATGCCGACATCTTTCTGCTCCCAGGTTTCACAGACCTGATCGACCACCTCCACCGTGTGTTTCCAGCCTTCATGGGAGATGGCTTCGCCGTATTTGTTGACCAGGTAAATCGCGTCCATCAGCTCGCCGAAGATATCGAGCTGGACCTGTTCATAGGCCTGATTGCCGATGCGCACCGGTTGTGCGCCACCATGGCCGGACAGGTGCGTCAGCTCGATCTCCGGTAATTCCTGGCGACCGTCGATGGCATACAGGATGTTGAGTTTCATCGGCTTGCCCTGACAGTCGCTGACCCGCCCCCGCAACCAGCGCATGTAGGCGTTGGCCTCTTCGACGAAGCCCAGGCGCATGAATGCATAGACGGTGAACGAGGCGTCGCGGATCCAGGTGAAGCGATAGTCCCAGTTGCGCGAGCCACCAGGGCTTTCCGGCAGGCCGAAGGTGGCGGCGGCGAGAATGGCGCCGTGCTTGCGCGAGGTCAGCAGCTTCATCGCCAGGGCCGAGCGGTTGACCATTTCGCGCCAGCGGCCGCGGTAGTTGGACTGGCCGATCCAGTCGCGCCAGAATTTCAGGGTGCGCTCCAGGCACAGTTGTGCAGCGCCTTCCTTTAAGCGCGGATCGTCGAGGGCACCGAGCAGGAATTGACTGGTCTGGTCTTGTTCGAGGGTGAATTCGGCCACCGCCGCATTGCCGTCGATATGCAAAACCTGATCCGAGGACAGGCGCAGGGACGGCTGATCGACCGCGTCGAAGGTGACGTCTTTTTCATCCATGCGGGCGCGGGTTTTGGCGCGAGCGTAGTCATGACGCACGGCGCAGCGCATCTGGAAGGTGGCGCGGCCGCTGACCACACGGATCCGCCGCATCAGCAGCGGCAGGTCATCCTCGGTGTCACCGACGGGCAGCAGGTCGGTGACCTCGACCACGGCGCGATCACTGAGCCAGCGGGTCAGCAGCACATTGGTGTCGGGCAGGTAGATTTGTTCGCGACGGGCGTCGGGCAAATCCGGTGACAACTGAAAAATCCCCGCCTCGGGGGTGTCCAGCAGCGAGCAGAAGATCGACGGACTGTCGAATTCCGGCCAGCAGAAAAAGTCCACGCTGCCCTTGTCATTGACCAGCGCCGCGCTGCGCATATCGCCGATGATGCCGTGGGCGTCGATGGGGCTTTGGCGTTCGGGGTGATCAGCCATTGTCGCGAAACTCCGGGAACCGGGGGCCTATTCAACTGACTGGTCGGGGTCGGTGAGAGTTCATTTGGCGAAGGGAGGTGAGTTGTCTGTTCTGGCCCCATCGCGAGCAAGCTCGCTCCCACAGTTGATTGGTGTACGCCGGCCATTGTGGGAGCGAGCTTGCTCGCGATGGGGCCTTCACATTCAACCAACAATTCCACGCTTCCCCCGCAATCAGCCGTTGTGGCAACGTGCAGTCCCCTGATGAGACCCGTCCCATGGCAAACCCCTATCGCGAGTTGTTCAAAGCCCCCGGCAGCCGCGCATTCGTGCTGGCCGGAATGATCGCGCGCATGCCGATTTCCATGACCGGCATCGGCCTGATCACCATGCTCTCGCAGTTGCAGGGTGGCTACGCAATGGCCGGCGCGGTGGCGGCGACGTTCGCCCTGGCCACGGCGTTTTGTGCGCCGCAGGTGTCGCGGCTGGTGGATCGATTTGGCCAGGGGCGGATTCTACCGGTATCGGCGTTGCTGGGCGGTGGGGCACTGTTGCTGTTGTTGCTGTGCACGCGGTTGCAGGCGCCGCACTGGACGCTGTTTTTCTTCGCCGCGCTGGCCGGTTGCATGCCGAGCATGTCGGCGATGGTGCGGGCACGCTGGACTGAGGTGTATCGCGGCCGCCCCGAGTTGCAAACCGCCTACGCCCTGGAGTCGGTGCTGGACGAAGTCTGCTTCATTGTCGGGCCACCACTGTCGGTGGGGTTGTGCGTGGTGGCATTCCCCGAGGCCGGTCCGCTGGCGGCCTTGCTGGCGCTGGCCATCGGCGTCACCGCATTCGTCCTGCAGCGCAGCACGGAGCCGCCGGTGCATCCCCATGAAGAGCATCACCAGGGCTCGATCATCCGTTCCCGCGACATTCAGTTGCTGATGCTGTTGATGGTCGCCATGGGCACCATTGTTGGCGTGGTGGACGTGGTCAGCGTCGCCTTCGCCCAGCATCAGGGCCAACCGGCGGCGGCGAGCATCGTGCTGTCGGTGTACGCCATCGGCTCGTGCCTGGCCGGGTTGGCGTTCGGCGCACTGCGCTCGAAAGTGCCGCTGGCGCGCCTGTTCCTGTACGGCGGGGTGGCGACGGCGGTCACCACCTTGCCGTTGCTGCTGGCGACGAACATTTTCGGTTTGTCATTGGCGGTGTTTGTCGCCGGCCTGTTTTTCGCGCCGACGCTGATTGTCGCCATGGCCCTGGTGGAGCAGATCGTACCGCCGGCCAAACTCACCGAAGGCCTGACCTGGCTGGTCACCGGCCTGAGCATCGGCGTGGCGATCGGCGCCGCCGGCTCCGGCTGGCTGGTGGACGCCTTCGGCGCGCGCAGCGGGTTCTGGCTGGCGATTGCGGCGGGGGCAGTGGTGCTCGGTTCGGCAATCCCGAGCTATCGCCATCTGAAATGAAGATTTACCTGTGGGAGCGGGCTTGCTCGCGAAGGCGTCGTGTCAGTCGACATCAATGTTGCATGA
>NZ_JAGYGG010000054.1:0-25639 GCF_019947335.1 Pseudomonas sp. BF-R-24 | reverse complement strand
CTGCGGGGGCGGGGGCGGGGGCAAGAGCAGGAGCGTCGGCCATATCCCCCGCCAATAGCCATCCCGGGCTTGCCACCAGAACCGCGAAGGCGACGTAAATCATTGACTTCAAGACATTGCGCATCGGCGAGCTCGACGGATTGTTGGTCACTTAGCCAATGAGGTTAGGCCATGACACGTACCCTGGAGCATTGTTTTGTCGCAATGGAACACCGAGAACCTGTGGGGGCTCCCACAAGGGGGCGGCGCCTTTGGCGGGTGGTTTCAGCAAAACAAGTCAACCCATGAATCCATGGCCTAAGCTTGTTTGCAGGCCCCGGTCCATCGCACACCTCGATGGGCAAGCGGCACCGATAAAAACAATGTAATCAGGAGATCCCATGTCCGCCTTGATCCGTCGTTTCAGTCGCTGCATGGCCGCCGGTTTGACCGCTGCCGTGCTGGTCGCACCAGCCTTCGCGCTGGATACCGTGAAATTCATGGCCCCGGGTTCGGTGGGCGGTGGTTACGACCAGACCGCCCGGGTGCTGGGCAAGGCCATGGTCGAGGCCAATACGGCCAAGTCCGTGACCTTCGAGAACAAGGGCGGGGCGGGCGGGACCCTGGGGCTGGCGCAATTTGCCAACAGCACCAAGGGTGACCCGAACGCATTGCTGGTGGTCGGCGCGATCATGGTCGCGGGGATCGAACAGAACAAACCGCAGATCAGCCTGAAGGATGTGACGCCCATTGCCCGGCTGTTCACCGAGTACAACGTGATTGCCGTGCGCAAGGATTCGCCATACAAGACCCTCGATGACCTGATCAAGGACTTCAAGGAAAAGCCCACTGGCGTCACCTTTGGCGGTGGTTCCAAGGGGTCGATCGACCACATCGGCATCGCCGAGCTGGCTGGCAAACTGGATGTCCCGGTCAACAAGGTCAATTACATCGCCACCGGCGGCGGGGGTGAAATCGTGGCCCAGACCCTGGGCGGCCAGATCAAGGTGCTCACCGGGGGCTACGCCGAACTGGGTCAATACATCAAGAACGGCCAGATCCGGGTACTGGCCATCGGTGCGCCCGAGCGTGTCCCGGGGATCGATGCGCCGACCCTCAAGGAAAGCGGCTACGACGTGATCATCGGCAATTGGCGCGGTGTCTACGGTGCTGCGAACCTCACAGCCGAGCAGCGTAAAGAAGTGACGGACGCGGTCGTGACCGCCAGCAAAAGCAAAGTCTGGCAGGACAACATTAAAACCAATGCCTGGACCGAGAGCGTGTTGACCGGTGATGACTTCGGCAAATTCGTCGACGAAGAGCACGTGCGTCTGCGGGCGATGCTGGTCAAGGTCGGGCTGCTTTGAGATGGCCGGGTCACGCGCAATCGTACCGACGCAATTGGCGATCGGCCTTGGACTGATCACCCTTAGCGCCTTGCTGGCCGTGGGGGCCAACCGCTTTCCAGCCGAGATGGGCTTCGTGATTCTGCCGGCTTACGTCTATCCCTGGATCGTCGCCGGCTTTCTCGGCGTGGTGGGCCTGTTGCTCAGTTATCAGGCGCTCACCGGCGGCTTTCGCGAACTGGACAGCGGCAATGGTGCGATCCCTGGCGGTAAATCCGGAGCCGCCTGGGTTACTGGAGGGTTGGTGGGGGTGGCCCTGCTGATCAACCTGATCGGTTTCGTGCTGGCCGCCGGGTTGCTGTTCGCCTGCTCGGCGCGGGGGTTTGGCAGCCGGCATCCCGTGCGGGACCTGGCCATCGGCATTGCCTTGACCTTGCCGATCTTTTGGCTGTTCAACGCCGGGTTGGGGGTTTCCCTGCCGTCGCTGATCAACATTTGGCTTTGAAAGGAGATCGACACCGTGGACATTCTTTCAAGCCTGGCGATGGGGTTTTCCTCGGCACTGACGCCGATCAATCTGATGTGGGGGTTCATCGGCTGCCTGCTCGGCACCGCCATCGGCGTATTGCCGGGGATCGGTCCGGCGCTGACGGTGGCCCTGCTGTTGCCGATCACCGCCAAGGTCGACCCCACCGGCGCCTTGATCATGTTCGCCGGTATCTATTACGGCGCGCAGTTCGGTGGCTCGACCACCTCGATCCTGCTCAACACACCCGGTGAATCGTCCTCCATGGTCACGGCCCTGGAAGGCAACCTGATGGCGCGCAACGGGCGGGCGGGACCTGCGCTGGCAACGGCGGCGATAGGCTCGTTCGTCGCCGGCACCATCGCCACCGTTTTGCTGACCCTGTTCGCACCCATCGTGGCCAGGCTGGCCCTGAATTTTGGGCCGACCGAATATTTCGCGATCCTGGTGCTGTCGTTCACCACCGTGTCGGCAGTGCTCGGCGCTTCGATGCTGCGCGGGTTCGCTTCGCTCGGCGTCGGGTTGACTATCGGTTTGATCGGGCTGGACTCGACCTCGGGCATTGCCCGCTACACCCTCGGCGTGCCCGAACTGGTGGACGGCATCGAAGTGGTGCTGGTGGCGGTCGGCTTGTTCGCGGTGGGCGAGGCCTTGTACAGCCTGCTCTATCAAGGGGAATCAAACGAAGGACGGCATCGCCTGACTTCGATGTGGATGACCCGCGCGGACTGGAAACGCTCGGTGCCTGCGTGGCTTCGGGGCACGCTGATCGGTTTCCCGTTTGGTTCGATTCCGGCCGGTGGTGCCGAGATTCCAACCTTTTTGTCCTATTCCGCCGAGCGCAAGCTCAGCAAGTACCCCAAGGAGTTTTCCGCCAACAAGGGCGAGGGCGCCATCGAAGGCGTCGCCGGCCCGGAAGCGGCCAACAACGCCAGCGCGACCGGGTCTTTGGTGCCGTTGCTGACCTTGGGCATCCCGACGTCCGCTACCGCTGCGATCCTGCTGGCGGCGTTTCAGAACTACAACCTGCAACCGGGGCCGATGCTGTTCGAAACCTCCGCCGACCTGGTCTGGACATTGGTGGCGTCGCTGTATATCGGCAACGTTATCCTGCTGGTGTTGAACCTGCCGCTGGTGGGGCTGTGGGTCAAACTGCTGCAAATCCCCCGGCCATACCTGAATGCCGGCATCCTGGTATTCGCCACCATTGGCGTGTACGGCATGCGCCACTCATCCTTCGACCTGATACTGATGTTGGCGATTGGCTGGGGCGGGGTGTTGATGCGGCGTTTCGACTTTCCCGTCGCCCCCGTGATCGTCGGCATGCTGCTGGGGCCGATGGCCGAGAAACAACTGCGTAACGCCTTGTCCATCAGCCAGGGCGACTGGACGGTGTTCGTCACGCAACCGATCTCGGCATTCTTCCTCGCCCTGACGCTGCTGGTGCTACTGGTGCCCTATGTGTTGCATAAACGCGGCATCAAGTTGCATGAGGATGATTGAGTCCTGCGATGCGCAACTCCTGTGGGAGCGAGCTTGCTCGCGATAGCGGTGTGTCAGACACCTGTGATACCGACTGGCACGCCCTCATCGCGAGCAAGCTCGCTCCCACAGATTCTGGGGCTTAGTTGACTGGCGGTGTTGTGGTTTGCGCGGCAAACCATTGCATGACCGGTGCGCAGGCTGGGTGCGATGCCGCCGAGGGTTGCAGGCACAGCGAGTAGATCCCCCGGGTCTTCAACGGCTCACCGAACGGAATCACCAGTTCGCCCCGTTGAATCGACTCACCCGCCAGGGTCATGTCGGTCATCGCCACGCCCAGGCCCCGGGCGGCGGCATCGAGTGCCAGTTCGTCGAGGTTGAAGGGGATGTGCCGGTAGTCATGCAGCGACATGCCACCATGGGCGGACAGCCAGACCTTCCAGTCATGTTGATCAGAGGAGCGGTGCAGCAACGCGAAACCCGACAGATCTTCTTGCGAAGCCAATGGCCGGTCGTTGGTGCCGAGCCCTGGCGCGCACACGGGCACCAATGCCTCTTCGAACAGGGTCAGGCAATCGGGCGCTGTGGACGGCTCCGGCAGATAGAAAATGTAGGCGTCACTGTCGCTGGCCGGCTCGACCACTTCGGTGGCCACGGTTTCGATTGCCAGGGATACGTCCGGGTGATGCCGGTAGAAATCGCTCAGTTTGGGCAGCAGCCAGCGCACCGCCAGTGACACGTGCATGCGAATGCGGAACGGGCGTTTTTGCGGCGCGAGCCGGTCTTCGAGGGTACGCAACTGTTCAAGGATGCTGCGGGCGCTGGCCAGTACCTGTTCGCCCTCGGCGGTCAGTTGAAGGCTGCGGCTGCTCCTGACAAACAGCGGCAGGCCAAAGTGGCTCTCCAGTTGCTGAATCTGTCGGCTCACCGCGCTCTGGGTCAGGCAGAGCTTTTGCGCCGCTTGGGTGAAGCTGCCTGTCCCGGCAACCTCGACCAAAGCCTGCAAGCCCTGCAGCGAGGGCACGTGGCGAATCTTGTCCATGCGTTTTCAGAATGCCTCGATGATTTAATAACGTTGGTTACACGCGTTTTGAGCCTTTAGATTCTAGTCATCGCCACCGTCCTCGAATACAGCTTATGCAAATTCTGCATGCAGTGCTGTTTTGGATCGAGACGGTTCGCAGAACAAGAACCTGAGGTGACACATGGAAAATATCTGTGGCTGGATTGCGCAAGCGGGGAGTTCCCCCTTGCGCGAGCCGCTCAAAGGCGCGCAGCAAGCCGATTGGCTGGTGATCGGTGCTGGCATCACCGGCCTCAGTGCGGCGCACGCTCTGGCGCAAATGCACCCCCAGGCACGTATCGTGGTTGTTGACCGCCAGCGTGCCGCGCAAGGCGCTTCGGCGCGCAACTCCGGTTTTGTGGTGGCTCATGAGCATCCCGCCGCTGGCGAACTAGTGGGTAGCGCCGGGTTCGCCGGGTATCAAGCGGATACGGCAATCGGCCGCGCAGCCGCCGACGAAGTCCGCAAGCAGATCACCCGCCATGGCATCGAATGCGACTTCAGGGAGTCGGGTTATTTCTTCGCCGTCAGCGACCCACGCAAGCTGACTCACGTCGAAGCCAAGCTGCAGACCCTGCGTGCCGTTGGCGCCAGCGCGCAATTTCTGCAAGGCGAGCCATTGATTGAAAAACTCGGCAGCCGGCACTACCGCGCCGCGATCTGGTGCGGCAACGGCAATGCGCTGCTGCAACCGGCGAAGTACGTTCGGGGCTTGCTCGATGCCCTGCCGCCGACAGTGACGGTCTACGAGAACACCGATATCGCAGGTCTTGAGCGCCTGGGCGACGGCCGGATTCGCGCCCGGGGCCAAAACGGCAGTGTCGAAGCCAAACAGGTTTTGGTCTGCCTGAACGCCTTTATCCCTCGCGCGGGCATCGATGACAGCGGCACTTTCGCAATGGAGCTCAGCGCCAGCCTTACGCGGCCGCTCAGCGATCAAGAGTTTCAAGCCCTTGGTGCGCCAGCGTCCTGGGGCGTGCTGTCGACCCGCCCGTTGGGCGCCACGGTGCGCCTGACCCCGGATCGCCGGGTGATGATTCGCAACACCGCGGAATACCGCTCGCGGGATCTTTCATTGAGCGAATTGTCGATCCGCCGCCAGCATCATGTGCTGGGGTTGCAACGACGTTTCCCGATGCTCGGCGAGCAGGACATCGAATACACCTGGACCGGTCATCTCAGCGCTTCGCGCTCCGGGCAGCCGTATTTCGGCAAAGTCGAGGAGGGCGTTTTCGCCGTGGCCGGGTGCAATGGTTCCGGCGTGGCACGGGGCACGCTGTGGGGCCGCTTGCTGGCTGAGTTGGCCTCGGGTCGTGATTCGCCGTTGCTGCAATCGGTCATTCAACGGGCACAACCCGGCTGGCTGCCGCCCAAGCCCTTGCTCGACATCGGTGCCATGCTGCGTATGCGCGTGGAGACGGTCCGGGCCAGAAGCGAAATCTGAAAACACCCGTTTCACAACAAGAACAAAAGCACTTCCCATCGAAGGTGATTCAACATGCGCGTCAATACGCTTTCCCTTGTGGCCCTGATCTCGACCTTTTCCGCCGTGACTCATGCCGACGAAACCGTCAATATTTCCAACTGGAACGGCTACATCGCCGACGACACCCTGGTCAACTTCAACAAGGAAACCGGGATCAAGGCGACCTACGACATCCACGACAGCAACGAAGTGCTGGAATCGAAGCTGATGACCGGCAACACCGGGTATGACGTGGTCAGCCCGTCGAACCACTTCCTGTCGCGCCTGATCAAGGCCGGCGCCATCCAGAAACTCGACCGGAGCCAGTTGCCCAACTGGAAAAACCTCGATCCGGCGTTGATGAAAAAACTTGAGGTCAACGATCCGGGCAACCAGTACGGCTACCCCTACATGTGGGGCACGGCGGGCATCGGTTACAACGTCGAGAAGATCAAGGCGATCTTCGGCAATACCGACGTCACCCGGTCCTGGAGCCTGTTTTTCGACGAGAACAACATCAAGAAACTCAGCGAATGTGGGGTGGCGATCATCGACAACCCGACGCAGATCCTGCCGATCACGCTTAACTATCTGGGCCTGCCGCCCCACAGCCATGAGCCTGCCGACTACAAGAAAGCCGAGCAGGCGCTGCTGAAGATCCGGCCTTACGTCCAGTATTTCCATGCGTCCAAGTACATCAGCGACCTGGCCAACGGTAACGTCTGCGCGGTGATCGGTTTCAACGGCGATATCGTGCAGGCCGCCGCCAGTGCCAGGGAGGCGAAAAACGGGATCGATATTGCCTACTCGATCCCGGAGGAGGGTTCCACCTTGTGGCTGGACATGGTGGTCATGCCCAAGAACGCGCCCCATGAGCGCAACGGCTACGCCTACATGAACTACCTGCTGGAGCCGAAGGTGATTGCCAACATCAGCAACAGCATCCATTACGCCAACCCCAACAGTGCGGCGGATGCCTTCGTTGACCCGGCGGTGAAGCAGGACCTGGCGATCTACCCGCCGAAAAGCGTGATGGACAAGCTGTTCACCGTCGAGGACTTGCCCGCGGCCATCGCACGGTTGAGCACGAGGCTGTGGACCAAGCTGAAAACCAATACCTGATCGTCTTATGATCGCGATCAATCTGAAGTGACGCTGAACCTGTGGGAGCGAGCTTGCTCGCGATAGCGGTATGTCAGACACCTATGATGTCGACTGGCACACCCTCATCGCGAGCAAGCTCGCTCCCACAGGTTTTGGTTCGCTCCCACAGGTTTTTTCAGACTGGATTTACGCTAGATGGGCTCAGGCATCGATGGCCGGGAAGTCGATGTCGGTCAGCACGGCGTTGTTCAGGTAGTTGGTCAATGTCTGCGAAGCTACATGGGCGATCACTTCGATGATCTTGCCGTCGTCGATACCGGCGGCACGCGCAGCGGCGATCTGTTCGACGGTCAGGTGGCCACGGCTTTCGGTGATCTGGCGGGCGAGGGTGGCTATGGCGTTTAGTTCACCGTGTCGTGCGCTGAGGATGTCCTGCTTCGACAGCCCGGCCTTGCTGGCGAACAGCGTGTGAGCGGCCAGGCAGTAGTCGCAGCCGTTGACCTGCGAAGTAGCCAGGGACACCGCTTCTTTTTCCGTGGCGCTCAGGGACGTCTTGCCCAGTGCGGCCGAGTTTTGCAGGTACGAGGCCAGCACCGCGGGGGCGTGGGCCAATACCTTGAAGACGTTGGGCAAAAAGCCGATTTTTTTCTGCACGCCTTCCAGCAGCGGGCGGGTGGCGTCGGTGGCGTGTTCCAGACTGATCGGGGCAATGCGGGTCATGGTGATACTCCGTGGTGTGAAGCGCGGAATGCGCTGGGTACGGAGCTGATGTTAGGGAGAACACCTGGCTTGTTGGGTGCAAATCGTCGAGGATATGCGACAGATCGTCCAGAACTGCCTTCGGGAGCCTTGTCATGGATCGCTTGTCTACGTTGCTCACACACTTTGGCGTCAATGCAGGCACGTTCCATAGCGGCACGTTTTGCGGCACCACCGCCTTCGACGGCCAACAGGTCAGCGGTCATTTGCACCTGCTTCAGGCGGGCGAGTTGCTGCTCAGGTTGGGGGATCAGCCGGATCTGCAACTGACCGAACCGACCCTGATATTTTTCCCCCGACCCTATCGGCATCGCCTGTTCGCTTCAGAAGCGTCCGGCACGCAACTGGTCTGCGCGACCCTGGATTTCGACGGCGGCGCGGGCAATGCCCTGGCGGCGGCACTGCCTGATTATCTGATGCTCAAGCTCGATGAAATCCCGGCACTGGCCGGGACTCTGGAATGGCTGTTCAACGAGGCGTTTGACGGCACATGCGGGCGTGAAGCCGTAATGGACCGGTTGTTTGAATTGCTGGTGATTCTGTTGTTGCGGCACATTCTGAGTACGGGTGGCCAGCAACCGGGCATGATGGCCGGCCTCGCCGATGCGCGCCTGGCGCGGCCTCTGAGCCTGATGCATGAAACCCCGGCCAAGGCCTGGAGCGTGGCCGAACTTTCGGTCGCCGCCAACATGTCGCGGGCCAGTTTCGCCGAACACTTTCGTCGGGTGGTCGGGCAAACGCCGGTGGATTACCTTGTGAGCTGGCGCATCAGCCTGGCGCAGAAGCGCTTGCGCGAGGGCCGGCCGATTGCGTTGATTGCCGAGGAAGTCGGTTACGAAAGCCCCTCGGCGCTGGCCCGGGCGTTTCGTCGCAAGACCGGGCTCAGCCCGCGGGAATGGAGGGGCAACTGACCACCGTCTATCCCCTTTGTGGGAGCGGGCTTGCCCGTGAAGAGGCCGGCACACCCAACAGGGAGGTTGACTGACATTGCGCCTTCGCGAGCAAGCCCGCTCCCACAGTTCTGATCTTCAGTGAATGCCAATTCTGTGGCCGGCCAACATTCCTGTGGGAGCGGGCTTGCTCGCGAAGAGGCCGGCACATCCAACAGGGAGGTTGACTGACACTGCGCCTCGCGAGCAAGCCCGCTCCCACAGGTTATGGGGTGGTTTTAGCAATGCATCAGAACTTGAACGCCTGCCGTCCTACCAGCAGCCATTTGCCGTTCTGCTTTTGCCAGATCTGGAAGTTTTCGATTTCCGTCGGCACCACCTCAGTGCCTTTGAGCGCTTGCGCCGAGAAGTGGTGACGGACCAGCGCGACATCGCCCGAGACGGTAATGGTCTGGTTTTGCATCTCAAGGGTCTTGAAGGCGCTTTTGCCGGTTTCGATGTCGGCGATGAAGGCCTGCTTGTCCTGGATCTTGCCGCTGGAATGCCCGTAGGTCAGGTTCTCGGCGGTCAAGGCGTTCAGCTCCGGGATGTCTTTGTGCAGCATGGCCTGGGTCAGGTGGTCGACCGCCTGGGCCACGTCTTTGTCCGCGGCGGCCGGGGTGGCGGCGACGTAGCCGGTGAACAGGCACAGAAAACCGATCAGCACTTTTGCTTTTTTCATGGGTGTTTCCTTGTTGTTGTAGGGATAGCGCGATGACTGTTCGAACATTCGTCAGTCATCGTACAACGTAGCATGCGATGGAGGAAAAAAGCGAACTTGCCCGGTGACCGTACCTCGAAGTTAAAAGGGCGATGCCCTGACTTCGAGGTATTGCGCCATGCAGCCTGACCCGCGTTTACGGCACGACCTGACGTTGCTCATGGTGTTTTTGCTGGTTGTCGTGGTGTCGGGTTTTGCTCCCCGCAGCCGGGTGGACTGGGCGCTGGAAAACCTGCTGGTGCTGTTGCTGGTGGGGACGTTGGTAGCGGTTTCTCGCCGGTTTCGCTTGTCTGCGGTGTCCATCACGCTGGTGTTTGCGTTTCTGTGCGTGCATGAACTGGGCGCCCACTACACCTATTCCCTGGTGCCTTACGAACAATGGTCTTCGGCGTGGTTGGGCTTCAGTTTCGACCGGGCGACAGGTGCTCATCGCAATCACTACGACCGCCTGGTACATCTGAGCTATGGGGTGCTGCTGGTTTATCCGGTGCGCGAAGTGCTCTGGCGCCTGACGCCGCTGCGCGGGTTCTGGCTGTTTTTCGTGACCCTGAACATCATGCTGTCGACATCCGCCTTGTACGAACTGGTGGAATGGATCGGCGGTGCTTTCCTGGGCAAAGACACGGCGAAGGCCTTTGTCGGTGCGCAAAACGATCCCTGGGATTCGCAAAAGGACATGGCCATCGCGGTTGCCGGTGCGTTTGTCAGCCTGTTGCTGGTGTCTTTGCGGGGCATGGCGCAAAAGCAACCGGTGACGACTGCAAGGTGATCGGGTGGACGGCTTCGGCGGGGCAGTTGTCGCGGTCGGTTGATCGGTTCAGGTTTTGAGGTAGAGGTTGCCTGACAGGACGCCTTCGCGAGCAAGCCCGCTCCCACAAGGGATCCTCGGCATAGGGAGATCCTCTGTGGGAGCGGGCTTGCTCGCGAAGGCGGCAGACCATACAACGCAAAACTACGGGCTACAGGTATTTGTCCGTCACAGCCCCCTCCGAAGCACTGGAAACCGTCTTCGCATACTTGGCCAACACCCCGCGTGTGTACTTGGATGGCGGCCGCACCCAGCGCGACTTGCGCTCGGCCAGCACAGCATCGGAGACATCCACCGTGATCAGCCGGGTTTCAGCATCGATGATGATCCTGTCGCCATTCTCGACCAGCGCAATCGGCCCGCCCTCAAAGGCCTCCGGCGTGATATGCCCAACCACAAACCCGTGTGAGCCACCGGAAAAACGCCCGTCGGTGATCAGCGCCACCTCCTTGCCCAGGCCCTTGCCCATGACCGCCGACGTCGGCGACAGCATTTCGCGCATACCCGGACCGCCCTTTGGTCCTTCGTAACGGATCACGATCACTTCGCCGGGCTGGACTTCGCCATTGAGAATGCCGGCCAGCGCACCTTCTTCGCCGTGATAGACCCGGGCCGTGCCTTCGAAGCGCAGGCCTTCCTTGCCGGTGATCTTGGCCACGGCGCCGGTGGGCGAGAGGTTGCCGCGCAGAATGACCAGGTGGGAGTCCTTTTTGATCGGCTGGTCGAAAGGCCGGATCACGTCCTGGCCGGCCGGGTAGTCGGGCACGTTGGCCAGGTTTTCCGCCAGGGTCTGGCCGGTGACGGTCAGCACATCGCCGTGCAGCATGCCGGCATCGAGCATGCGCTTCATCAGCGGTTGAATGCCGCCGATGGCCACCAGCTCGCTCATCATGTATTTACCGCTGGGGCGCAGGTCGGCGACCACCGGGGAAACCTTGCCCAGCTCGACGAAGTCATCCAGGGTCAGTTCGACATCCACCGCATTGGCCATGGCCAGCAGATGCAGCACGGCGTTGGTCGAGCCGGCGAGGGCGATCACCACGCGAATGGCGTTCTCGAAGGCTTTGCGGGTCATGATGTCGCGAGGCTTGAGGTTGAGCTTGAGCAGCTCCATGACCTGCTGGCCGGCGCGGAAACTGTCCGAGGCCTTGTCGGCGCCGATGGCGTCCTGGGAGCTGGAACCGGGCAGGCTCATGCCCAAGGCTTCAATGGCCGAGGCCATGGTGTTGGCGGTGTACATGCCGCCACAGGAACCGGGGCCGGGAATCGCCACTTCCTCGATCTGCTTGACCTGAATCTCGCTGATGTCGCCCCGTGCGTGCTGGCCCACGGCCTCGAACACGGAAATGATGTCGGTGTGGCCAGCCCCCGGCTGGATGGTGCCGCCATAGACAAAGATCGAAGGTCGGTTCAGCCGCGCCATGCCGATCAGGCACCCCGGCATGTTCTTGTCGCAGCCGCCGATGGTCACCAGGCCGTCGAAACCTTCGCAACCGGTGACCACTTCGATGGAATCGGCGATCACCTCGCGGGACACCAGCGAATACTTCATGCCTTCGGTGCCGTTGGCGATGCCGTCGGAAATGGTGATGGTGTTGAAGATCACGCCCTTGGCACCGGCGGCATTCGCGCCTTTTTCGGCTTCGAGCGCCAGCTTGTCGATGTGCATGTTGCAGGGCGTGACCATGGCCCAGGTCGAGGCGATGCCGATCTGCGGCTTGGTGAAGTCTGCATCGGTAAAGCCCACGGCCCGCAGCATGGCGCGTGCCGGTGCGGCTTCTACGCCGTCGATTACCTGAGAGGAGTACTTGCGCAGATCGTCTTTGTCGCTCATGACTGCTCCTATCGCTGATGGCTGTTGCTCACACATTCGTTGAGAAAAACAGGATGAGTATAGAAGGCCGGGCTCCCGGGCCCGGGCTAACCGGTCGGGAACAGACGCGCGGGTAAGCCTTGTCGTGATATTCTTCGCGACAACTTGGTTTGATCTATTCAGTTTTCCTGTCCTTGAGACGGGCGAGCAGAATCACTGTCGCTCAAGTAGCTGAAGCCAATAAAGATAAAAAGTCAGTTCAGAAGGGACATTAAAGTGGGGTCGATGCGGTTCGTCGGCCTTGTGTGCCCACCCTGCAATCCTTGAGTGCCGCACCCGTGACTGCCGTGAAACACGGGGTTGTGCGCATGAGGACGGAAGGGCGGATGGCGTTTTATCATAGGTGCTACAGATGTTTAAGAAAGTGAACACAGCCCTGCTGGGGCTGGCCTTGTCGTTGGGGATGACGACAGCCCAGGCCGAAGAAGCCAAGAAAGTCGACGTACTGCTGATCGGCGGCGGCATCATGAGCGCGACCCTGGGTGTGTGGCTCAATGAGCTGGAACCCGGCACTTCGATGGAAATGATCGAGCGCCTCGACGGCGTCGCCCAGGAAAGCTCCAACGGCTGGAACAACGCCGGTACCGGTCACTCCGCCCTGGCCGAGCTGAACTACACCCCTGAAGACGAGAACGGCAAGGTTTCGATCCCGAAGGCCGTTGAAATCAACGAAGCGTTCCAGATCTCCCGTCAGTTCTGGGCCTGGCAGGTTCAGCAAGGCGTGCTGAAGAACCCGCGTTCGTTCATCAACTCCACACCGCACATGAGCTTCGTGTGGGGCGATGACAACATCAAGTTCCTGAAAAAACGCTACGAAGCCCTGCAAGCGAGCCCGCTGTTCGCAGGCATGCAGTACTCCGAAGACCCGGCTGTGATCAAAAAGTGGGTGCCGCTGATGATGGAAGGGCGTGACCCGAGCCAGAAGATCGCGGCCACCTGGAGCCCGCTGGGTACCGACGTGAACTTCGGCGAAATCACCCGCCAGTTCGTTGCGCACCTGCAAACCACGCCGAAGTTCGACTTGAAGCTGTCCAGCGAAGTACAGGACATCACCCGGAACGAAGACGGCAGCTGGCGTGTCAGCTACAAAAACCTGAAAGACGGCAGCAAGACCGAAACCGACGCCAAGTTCGTGTTCATCGGCGCCGGCGGCGGTGCCCTGCACCTGCTGCAGAAGTCCGGCATTCCTGAAGCCAAGGAATACGCAGGCTTCCCGGTAGGCGGCTCGTTCCTGGTAACCGAGAACCCGACCATCGCCGAGCAACACCTGGCCAAGGCCTACGGCAAAGCCTCCGTTGGTGCACCGCCGATGTCGGTTCCGCACCTGGACACCCGCGTGCTGGACGGTAAGCGCGTGATCCTGTTTGGCCCGTTCGCGACCTTCAGCACCAAGTTCCTGAAAGAAGGTTCGTACCTGGACCTGCTGACCACCACGACCACCCACAACGTGTGGCCAATGACCAAGGTCGGCATCAAGGAATACCCGCTGGTCGAGTACCTGGCAGGCCAGTTGATGCTGTCTGACGAAGACCGCCTCAACGCCCTGAAGGAATACTTCCCGAACGCCAAGGCTGAAGACTGGCGCCTGTGGCAAGCCGGCCAGCGCGTGCAGATCATCAAGCGTGACGAAGCCGCCGGTGGCGTGCTGAAACTGGGCACCGAAATCGTCGCTTCGCAAGACGGCAGCATCGCCGGCCTGCTGGGCGCCTCCCCAGGCGCTTCGACCGCCGCGCCGATCATGCTGACCGTGCTGCAGAAAGTGTTCAAGGACAAGGTCGCGACCCCTGAGTGGCAGGCAAAACTGCACCAGATCGTACCGAGCTACGGCACCCAGCTGAACGCCAGCCCTGAGAAGGTTGCTGAAGAATGGGCCTACACCGCCAAGGTGCTGGAACTGACTCCGCCACCAGCGGTGATTGCGCCGGCTGTGAAGCCAGTGACTGTCGATACGGATGCGAAAGCGCCGAAGGCTAATGCTGCGAGTGATATGGCTCTGTAACTAGAAGCTAAATCAAAAAAAGCCCACTGAACCGGCGACGGTCAGTGGGCTTTTTTGCTCTCGGATCCCTCGAAATACCCCTGATTCCCTGTAGGAGCGAGCCTGCTCGCGAAAAACGCCAGGACAACGCGGGCACTCAGCCAGCGCGCGTTATCGTTGACGTCCATCGCGAGCAAGCTCGCTCCTACAAGCTGGCGTTTATGCAATTTGGACAGACCATTGCCTTGGCGGCAGCAGACGAGGGCAGTTTTTAGACTGATGTGAAAAAACCCACTGAACCGGAGACGGTCAGTGGGTTTTTTTGTGGGCGATGGCACAGGCAGCGCTTTGAACTCGGAGTGTCTACGCCGGCCATATCAGGAGTTCTTGTCATCAATTGTCAAGTCACTGACGCTCAATGAGAAGCAGGCAGTTTGGCCCTGACGATACTGGTTTGTTTTCCGACCTCGGTAAGGCGAAACCGTAAGCCTGATACCTCTCCGCCCTGGCGGGAATTTGTAGGAGCGAGCTGGCTCGCGATGGACTCAAGTGCGCCGCGTTTAGTCAGTAAGCACGCGTTTTCGTTAACGATCATCGCGAGCAAGCTCGCTCCCACAATCAGTTGCATCTCAATAAAACAATCATAGAGAGCGCAGAATGAAGTTCAGTTTTGTAGACAGCAGCCAGCCGAGCCGCCGGCGGGTTTTACGCGATGCTTTCACTTTGGCTTTGGCGGCCTCGCCGTTGGCAAGCCTGGCCAAGGCAGCCGACGAATCCGCAGCGGCCAGCGAATCCGTCGAAGACGTGACCTTTGCCGCAGGCCCACGACCGCTGGTGCAATACCCGCAAAAACGCCCGTTGACCCTGGTGACCACTCGGCCGCCGCATCTGGAGACGCCGTTCCCGGTGTTCAATGAAGGGCCGATCACGCCCAATGACGCCTTTTTCGTGCGTTACCACCTGGCCAATTTCCCGACCAGCATCGATCCGGACAGCTACCGCCTGACGATCAAGGGCTTGGTCGACACGCCGCTGTCGCTTTCCCTTGCCGAGCTCAAGGCCCTTGCCGCCCCGGTGGAAGTGGTGGCCGTCAATCAGTGTTCGGGTAACAGCCGTGGCTTCTCGATGCCTCGCGTGTTCGGTGCTCAGTTGGGCCATGGCTCCATGGGGAACGCGCGGTGGGTGGGGGTACCGCTCAAGGCTGTGCTGGAAAAGGCGGGAGTAAAAGCCGAGGCCCGGCAAGTGACTTTCCGTGGGCTCGATAAGCCGGTGTTGCCAAGCACGCCGGAGTTCATCAAGGCGCTGGACATCAGCCATGCCATGGACGGCGAGCCGATGATCGCCTGGTCGATGAATGGCACCGACCTGCCATTTCTCAACGGATACCCGATTCGCCTGGTGGTGCCAGGCTACTTCGGCACGTACTGGGTCAAGCACCTGAGTGAGATCGAAGTCGTCGACCACACCTACGACGGTTTCTTCATGGCCAAGGGTTACCGGGTTCCGGATAACGATTGCTTCTGCATTGCCCCGGGCACCACGGCGGCGAAAACCCAGCCGATTTCCAGATTGCCGGTCCGCAGTTTCATCACCAGTGTTAAACACGGCGATGTATTGCCGCTGAACAAAAGCGTGGTGCTCAAGGGCATCGCGTTCGACGGTGGCGTTGGGGTCAACAAGGTGGAGGTGTCGATCGACGGCGGAAAAACCTGGCGTGAATCCACGCTCGGGCAGGACCTTGGCCGTTTCTCCTTTCGTGAGTGGACACTGCCGATCACCTTTACCGGCAAGGGCGCCACACCGTTGATGGTGCGGGCCAGCAACAGTGCTGGCGAGACGCAACCGCTGCAGGCTGACTGGAACCCAGCGGGCTACCGCCGCCACGTCGTCGAAACTACCCACGTGACCGTCGCCTGAGGAGGGCCGCATGAAACTTGTGAAATGCATGACCGCCTTGCTCTGCGCGGCTCAGGTTTGTCTGGCGACCCTGGCTGGCGCCGCACCGCTGACCATCACGCTGCCGCCTGAAACGGCTGCGTTCAAGCCCAGCACGATGCCTGGCTACGCTTTGGCGCAGCAGAAGTGTTCCGTCTGCCATTCGGCCGACTACATCAACTTCCAGCCACCAGGCCTGAGCCTGGCTCAGTGGACCGCTGAAGCGGGCAAGATGCAGCACGTGTACGGTGCCCCGATCAGCGACCGGGATGTGAGTGTTATCGGCGCTTACCTGGCGGTGACCTACGGCAGTGCGAAGGCCAATGATGCCGATGTTCTGGCGGCCTCGAGCGCCCCGGTGGTGGCTGGGGCTGGGGCAAAAGTCGATGCCAAGGTCTTGCTGCAGAACAATGGCTGCCTGTCCTGCCACGCGACCGATCACAAGGTGGTAGGCCCGGCCTACCGCGATGTGGCGGCCAAATATGCCAAGGACCCGCAGGCAATGGGCAGGCTTATGTCCAGCATCCAGCACGGCGGCAGCGGAAAGTGGGGGGATGTGCCCATGCCGCCGTTCGCGCAGTTGAGCCCGGACGACCTGAAAAGCCTGGCGACTTTTATCCTGCAACAGTAAGTCAGTCTCAGCCTGATGCGAAAAGCCCGCTGAACCGGCGACGGTCAGTGGGCTTTTTTGCGGGCGCGGGTTTGTTCAAGATATCGAGGAGTGGGTTGCACTGAAGCGCTTGAGAATGTCCTGGTACATTTTCGTCCGTCGATGACCTTGGCCATATCCGCCCGCAGCAGCGACGGTGCCAGACTGGACGTGGTCCAGGTACTTGAAGATTTTGCCGGGCGAAAGGAACACGACTTTGTAGCCAAGCCTGATCACGCGATCTTGCAGCTCATAACCGGGCACGCGGTCATCGATCTGAAAATGCAAACCCTGCTGCTTCATCAGCCTGCCATTCCATAGCGTGCAAAAGCTTTTCAAGTGGGTTTCCTTGTAGGGCTTCGGGTCCTTCGAGCGCAGGCCGAGCGATTGCTTCAGGCGTCGGTAGTGGTGCTTGATCAGGCGTGAAGTGAAGCGCCAAACGGTCCTTGGCAGTCCGCGGTTGAGTTGCTCCGTGCAACCGACCGCGATGACGTTTTGATCCTTGGTGCAGTGGTCCATCATCATCGCAAAGACGTTTGCATCGAAGACAAATGTGTCGGTGTGCATCAGGAACAGGTAGTCGGTATTGACCCTGGCCAGCGCCATGTCCAGCGCTTTGCCATGGGCGATGTGCCCCGGTTCTTTGGTGGGGGCATCGCGTTCGATCAGGTTGATCCAGTCGAGCGAGCGCAAATACTCGACGCTGGCGTCCGCCGAACCGTTATCGACCACCCAGACCGCAATGCCTGATTTTTGGACATGCTCCTGCAACAGTTCCAGGCAGATCCTGGTGAGCTCCGGGGTTTTGTAATTAACCAGAACGATGCTGAACGGTGGCTTGGCGTTTGTATCGACACTACCCATCTTCGAAATGCTCGACTACCCGAAAGTGTCGAAGACTAAAGGGGCAACCTTAGCCCAAGCTGAATTTCACCTGGGCGACACAGATGCGGGCTATCGCTGCCTGACGCCTTCGAACGAACCTGTACGCACTTCGCCACTGCGGATGTAGCGGGCGATCAGCACGCCCCCGGGTGAGCTGATCGAATTCACCAAGGTGAAGGCAGACGCTTGTGCGTTGTCGTCGAACAGGCGCTTGCCGCGCCCCAGCAGGATGGGATGAATCATCAGCCGCAACTCGTCCACCAGGCCGGCGGCAAGCAGTTGGCGCACCAGATCGCCGCTGCCTTGGGTCAGTAGCTGAGGACCGTCCTGGCGTTTAAGCGCGTTGATCGCGTCGACCAGGTTGCCCTCCAGCGCATGACTGTTGTGCCAGGCCAGCGAGTCGGCGCGATGGGTGGCCACATGCTTGGGAACGGCGTTGAACAGGTCAGCGATGGTGTGATGGGTTGAATCGGCCTGAATGTTCGGCCAATAGGCGGCGAAGATGTCGTAGGTGCGACGCCCCAGCAGCAACTCGAATGGCTGTGAAAACAGGTCCATTACGGCCTGGCCGGTGGTTTTGTCGGCGTAGGGCACGATCCAGCCACCGAAGCGGAATCCACTACTGGAATCCTCTTCAGGCCCGCCAGGCGCTTGCATGACGCCGTCCAGACTCACGAACGTGGCAACGGTCAGTGTGCGCATGCTCTTCTCCTGATTCATTCCGGTTTAAGCGTTTAGACAGGGAAGTCTGCAATTCCTTGAGACCGTTCCCTGAAAGGTAGTCGAACCAGACGC
Source organism: Pseudomonas sp. BF-R-24 (assembly GCF_019947335.1). NCBI lineage: Bacteria > Pseudomonadati > Pseudomonadota > Gammaproteobacteria > Pseudomonadales > Pseudomonadaceae > Pseudomonas > Pseudomonas sp. BF-R-24. The sequence goes on along the minus strand of NZ_JAGYGG010000054.1, from coordinate 7,342 downwards.
TGTGAAATCGACAACAAAGTGCGCGGCCCATATATGACGAAAGTCGTATGGTGGTCTGTGCGGGTGCGTGTTAACGAGGATTTGTCTTGAAGGTGCAATTGCAAATTTGTATCATTCGGTTTCAATTCAGCGAAGCAGGGAACGCAGCGCCAAAACAATAATAAGGTCAAGGCAATGCTCAAAATGCTTCTCGTGTACGGTCATCTGCTCGCTACGTGTATTGCCCTGGGGAGGGTGTTGCAGGCGGATCACAAGCTTTGGAGTTGGCGCAAGGAAATACTGGACCAGGCGAGGCTGGAATACCTCGATGAAACTCAGAAGATCGTCAGCCTTGCACTGCTGGCCCTTTGGGCAAGTGGACTGTTGCTGGTGCTTCAGGGTTACCTCAATGAAGGCGACGCGTATCTGCTCAATCAGAAACTCTGGGCCAAGGTGACGGTCGTCGCGCTGCTGAGCCTCAACGGTGCACTCTTGCATCGAGTCGGCTTCCCGCTGCTGCAAAAGGCTCCATTCGTCGCACTGCGCAGTGCAGGCCGCACGCGGCTCGCCTTGTTGGGTGCGCTTTCCATGAGCGGTTGGCTATTCGCCGCTTTCCTGGGCGTGGCTCGAGCCTGGAATCACGTGTTGCCTTACCTGCATGTGATGGGCGCATTCGCCGCATTCTCGTTACTGGCCTGTTGCGTGGCACTGGCAGTTGCCGGCAGGGCGGGCAGTGTCGGTGCGCAAAAAAACTCGGTACCGGGGTAGCGATCAACACAGCGTATTTCATACCTGTAAACTCGGGCCAGCTTCATTGCGCGGGAAAAGTTCCCGCGCATGAATTCAGGCGAAACTGTAAGACTGACGAGTTGCTCCCAAGCTGCTCCCGGATTGCAACGGGTATTGCGTTGGCACGGCTCTCGGTAAATTCATGGGATTATTTCCCACGCGGCTATACTGGGGTTATCTACCCAGGAATTCGCTGAATGCAATCGTCAACGCTGCCCACCTCGCTCCTCAAAGCCTTGCGACATGTCATGCAGCCGCTGGTACGCCTGATGCTGCGCAAAGGCGTCACCTACCTGGTGTTTGCCGACCTGCTCAAGGAGGTTTTCGTCGAAGTGGCGGACCGTGAGTTCCGCCTGGGCGAGAAGGCACCGACCGACAGCCGCATCAGCCTGCTCACCGGTGTGCACCGCAAAGATGTACGGCGCTTGCGCAATACCGGTGACCCGGCTGCTTCCACGCTTCCGGAAAACATCACGTTTGGTGCACAACTGGTCAACGCCTGGGCCAGCGCGCCTTTCTGCAACGACGCCGGCCAGCCACTGCCGTTGCCTCGATTGGCCAGTGTCGGCGGCGACCGCTCCTTTGACGCCTTGGTGGCGAAGGTCAGCACGGATATCAGGGCGCGGGTGGTGCTGGACGAGTGGCTGCGCCTGGGGGTCGTGCGCCTTGACGAACAAGAGCGCGTGCACCTTGAAGCCCAGGCCTTTGTGCCACAAAAGGGCTTCGATGAGAAAGCGGCTTACCTGGGGCACAATCTGCACGATCATGCTTGCGCTGCGGTTCACAACCTGAGCAGCGAAGCCCCGGCCTTTTTTGAACGCAGCGTCCACTATGACGCACTGGCCCCGATGAGCGTCGAGGCGTTACGCGAGGCCGTGGCCAGCGAGGGAATGCAGGCCCTGTTGAGCTTCAACCGACTTGCCGCCGAACTGGAGTTCCGGGACCTGCCCAGCCTTGAACCGCGCCAGCGCATCACAGTCGGCTTGTACTTCTACACTGAAGCTTCCGATCCCAATTCGCCAACAGCCCCTGAACCATGACCGTCAAATTGCGCCTGATTCGTGCAGTCGCCCTCGTTCTGGGCCTCGGGCTTGCAAGTTTGTTGCAAGCCGCCCCAGCCTGTGTCAGCCAGAATGATGCGGGCACCAGCGAAGTGCCGGTCATCCAGGCACCTGGTGGCACCGGCGGCACGGGCGTAGCACCTGGCGGCATGGGCGGTACCGGCATCGACACCGACAACGGCGGGATCGGTGGTACCGGCGCACCACTGAAAAAGAGCCCTGGCGGCATTGGCGGCACCGGTGCCGTTGCAGGCGGAGTGGGTGGCGCGGGCATCAGCAACGATAACGGAGGAATCGGTGGCACCGGCATTGTCGGCACCATCACCGGGTTCGCCTCGATCTGCGTCAATGGTGTGGAAGTGCACTTCAACAAAAACGTTCCTGTCAGCGAGAACGGCATCGCCAGCTCCAGTGCCCGCCTGGCGGTAGGCCAAGTGGTTGCCGTGGAAGCGTTCAATTCCCGGCGTGGTCTGGAGGCCGGGCGCATTTCTATCCTGCACGCCTACGAAGGCCCTTTGACAGCCCTGCCGCGCGACTCCATGCCCATGCGCGTCATGGGGCAACCGGTACGCCTGGCCAACGGTGCCCAGGTCGCTGCCGGCCTGCGTCCGGGGGATCCCGTGCGGGTCAGCGGGCTGCGCGATGCTCGTGGCGAAGTGGTGGCCAGCCGCATCGATCGGGCGCCCGGCCTCAAGGAGGCCAGTGCCATCGGCCCGGTGGATCGCAGTGGCTATCTCCAGGGGCTCAAGCTCAGCAATCACCCAGGCCCGGCGCAGGAAATGCTGGTGCGCGGCCATTGGTCCGGCCGCGAGCTGGACGTGAACCAAAGCCGCCCCGATCCGAGCCTGCCTTTCATTGGCCGGGCACACAATGCGGTGATCGAGGGCCTGGTACAGAGCCGGCAGGACCGCCATTTGGTGGTGGGCGGCATTAATGTGACGCTGGCGCACGACACCGTGTTTGTCGGTGTGCAGGCTTCGGAGCTGGCGCTGGATCGACGGGTGCGGATCAACGGCGTGTTCACCGGCGCGCGGGAGGTGCAGGCAACGCGTATTGAATTGCCCCGCGATCGCTCCGATTCGCCAGCGAGCAACCGGCACGGACGACACGGCACCAGCGAGCAAGACACCGACGACTCAAGTGGCTCGGGCAACTCGATTGACTCAAGCGGCTCCGACAACTCCGGCAACTCTGACAGCTCGGGGAGTTCAGGGAGCTCGGGCGGTGACAGGAGCGGCCGCTCCGAGAGCGAAGGCCGCGTTGTCGACGATACTCGCCACGGGGGGAGTGACAGTCATGGCGGTGGCGACAAGATTGAACGAGTGGACGTGGACGTGGACGTGGATGTGGACAAGTCCGGCAAGTCAGAGCGAGTCGAGAGGGTCGAGCAATCCGGCAAAATCGAGAAAGTGGAGAGGGTAGAGAAGGTAGAGAAGGTAGAGAAGGTGGAGAAAGTCGAACGTCCGGAGAAAGTCGAGAAAGTTGATCGGCCAGAAAAAGTTGAGAAGGTCGAAAAAGTCGAGCCGGTTGAAAAAGTCGATCGCTCTGGCAAGTCGGGTTAAGCAGTGCAGTCATGATGCACTTTCGTCATAAGTAACTAGGCTGGGTAAGTCACGCAACAAAACATGCGTGTGAACTTCGATGACGTCAGACACGAGGTGAACATGGATCCCAAGCGCATCCTGCTCGTCGGTTGGCTTGCCAGCCTGGCCTTGCCGACCTTGGCCGATACCTTTACGACCTCGATCGGAACCGACTACTCACGAGGCGACTATGGCACCGGTACGACCTCCGAAACATGGTACGTCCCGCTGGTGGGCAGATACGAAACCGGCCCCATGACCTACAAGCTCACCGTGCCCTGGCTGCGCATCACCAATCCTTCGGTCGGCCCTGACGGCGAGCCGCTGCCCGGCGGCTGCGGCAAGGTGGAAAGCGGTCTGGGCGACACCGTTGCCGGTGCCGACTATGCCGTGCTGGACGGCAGCGTTGGCGGGCTGTTCGTGGACCTGATCGGCAAGGTCAAGTTGCCAACCGCCGACGAAGACGAGTGCCTGGGCACCGGCAAAACCGACTATTCCGCCCAGGTCGATGTCGCCAAAGCCTTCGGTCCTGTGACCGGGTTCGCGACCCTGGGCTGGAAAAAGTTCGGCGACCCGTCGGGCTCCGACTTCGACAACCCGATATTCGCCGGCCTGGGCTTTGCCATGCCCGTGTTCGTGCGCACCACGGCGGGCGTGTCATACGACTGGCGGCAGAAGGTCGTTTCCACGGGTGACGAAATCAAGGAACTGACGCTCTTCCTCACGCACAAGCTCAATCAGGAATGGAAGTTTCAGTTATATGCCGTCAAGGGCTTTTCCGACGCCAGCCCGGACGGCGAGGCCGGGCTGTTGCTCAGCCACGCTTTCTGATTCCTGGCCATTGCCTGTCAGGTTACTTCCAGCATTGATGCGTTTCACCGCCTCGACTCAGGCCCTTGCCTCACTCCCGGGCGTTTTGCAGTTCAGTTTTTCTTCTTGATCAGTTTATTGATGTAGTACTTCAGGCTCAAACGATCCTTGGGCCTTGGTTTGTAGTGGGTTTTGTTTCTTTGTGCCGGATCGATCGCCATGGTTCCCGCGGTGTAGTAATAAAGCGCAATAGACCTGCGGGTGATGTGTTCCGGAGTCGTTAAAGGCTCCGGGTGCCCATGATTGCTGTCCTTGTCTGTGTTGAAAATGACACAGCGATTGTAGATGGGCAGGACTTTTTTAAGGCAGGTCTTCATGCCGACATCCCAAAGTTCCAGGTTGCCGCCGTATTCCTCTTGCCAGTCTTCATTCAGATAAATGATGATGTTCAGTCTGCGTTCAACGTTAAGTTTTTTGTTGAGCCGGAAGTCCGAGTGCACCCCCAGGAAACCACCGCTTTTCGTTTCGTGCAGGCCGCCACCGGTAAAGTAGGGGTCGGGTATCAAACCTTCGATGCCTGTGAGCTTTTCAAGAAACTGCAACATGGGGGCCGAGTTAAAGGCGTTGAAAACAGTCTTCAAATAAGGGTCGCATTCGTTGGGACTGATTTGACGTTTGCGTTGACCTTTATAGCCGCGCTCGTAGAGCATTTCGTTGTTGGTTGGCTCGACCGGGAAATGCGAGCAGATGCTCGCAATCAGGTCTTCGTGCAAGAAGTTGTCGATGACTATGTGCGGAAATGGCGTAGCCTGAACATAGCTATCGGTCAATGAGGCACCAAAGGCGCTGGCGGCATTCTGGTCGAAATCAAGCTCCGGGGACAGGGTGATAGGTAGTGCCTGAGTGATGGGTGCCATTACCGCTCCAATGACCTGATATAAAAAACCTGTGGGTGACTTCATGCAGCGTTGAATGCACTGCTCGTTGCGTCTATTCGCAACTCAATTTGTTCTGTCGTCCTTGTTCAGACGCTTAAGGATGTTGTTGTACATTTTGGTTCGTCTATGATTTTTAGCATAGCCGCCAACCGCTGCAACAGTGCCGGACTGAATGTGATCCAGATAGCTGAAAATTTTACGGGGTGATAGCATTTCAACGGCATAACCCAGTTCGGTCATGCGGTCCTGAAGCGTATAGCCTGGCACGCGATCATCCATCGAAAAGTGCATGTTGTGCTGTTTTACAAGTTTGCAGTTCCACAATGTGCAGAAACTTTTCAAGTAGACTTCTTTGTACGGCTTTGGTTCTCTGGAGCGCAATCCCATGGAGATTTTCAGGCGTCTGAAGTGATGCTTGAATAGTCGTGAGCTATAGCGCCAGACAGTTCTGGCGGTGCCGCGGTTAATTTGCTCGACACAACCGACGGCCACGACTTTTGGGTTTTTCAAGCATTTATTCAGCATCATCGGAAAAACATTCTTGTCGAAAACAAATGTATCGGTGTGCATCAGGAATAAATAATCGGTATCAATACGCTCGAGAACCAGGTCAAGTGCCTTGCCATGGGCAATATGACCTGCTTCTGGTTCAGAAACAGAGCGTTCAATCAAATTGATCCAGTCAAGCGTTCGTAAGTACTCAGTGCTCTCATCGGCGGAATAGTTGTCAACCACCCATACCGGGACGCTGTTGCTGCCAAAATGCTGGTGTAATAAGTCCAGGCATATCTTGGTGATTTCAGGTGTTTTGTAATTTACTATTACTACGCTGAAGGTTTTGGAGTTTTCAGTCAGTAAGTCAGGGTTGTTCATCGTTCAGGTGCTCAATGTTATTCTATTTAATTGTATGAATTAATTTGTATACAATTTTTTCTTGTTCGCCGCGCAAAAACTTGCATGGCCATAGAGCACAGTTTGTTAAGTCGCTTTGTCATGCATAATAACCACGGGCTGCTCAGACCCGATGGAGAGCGGTAGAAGCGGACTTCATCGTATAAGGATCTGCTCTGCAGGTAAACATTTTGACTTGATTCGTTACATCAGGAGGCTGGCCGGGCCAGCATCCCGGGACGGTGTGAACTGCTCTTGCGCAAGGCATTCAGGCAATTTGTTACGTCATGTGGTGTGCCAGCACGTTCTGCAATTCACTGCTTGTAGCCAATCTGCCGCAACAGGTTCTTGCGCCACAGGATGTCTTCATCGCCTTCGATGTCATTGGCACAAAAGCCATCCACTACACCAAGGATCGCTCGCCCTTGCTGCGTCTCAGCGAGAATCACTTCGGTTGGATTGGCTGTTGCACAAAAAATACGGCATACCTCTGGAACCATTTTGATGGTGTTCAACACGTTCAGCGGATAGTAACCGTCGCCCAGGAAAATGATGAAGCTATGGCCGGCGGCGATGGCTTTCGCATTTTTCTGTGCAAGTTCAATCATTGAGCTATCGGTGCCAGACCATCTCACCAGGCATTGACCAGAGGCTTCACAAAAGGCCACGCCAAACTGGATACCTGGCACGGTATTGACCAGCGCTTCGTGGATGTCCTCGACGGACTTGATGAAGTGCGTCTGGCCCAGAATGAAGTTCGTCGCATCCGGCTTTTCGATTTTCAACGTGATGAGTTGCATTTCAAACGCCTCCTTTCACGATGTTGCCAGGAGAGCCTGGCCACAAACCAAAGCATAGCTACTCATTGGTTATTGCTGCGTCCTCTGTCTGTTTTTGGCCAATTGCTCAACGCGTGCCTTGGACCTGATATGTGGTCGTTGACACTTGGGCTGAGGGTACTAATCTAAGATGTGTGGGAATATTTCCCACGCATAGATACCAGCTGGCTTTGAGGGACCGTACGGATACCGCAGTGGCTCGCTATTGCTGCAGATTGATGGCCGTGCCGGTTGGCGGGCCGCTCCAATGGGCGGCCGGGAACTCACTGGACATTGCGTTCGATACGGAGGTGAAAACGCAACTCCAATCGGAGGTGCATCATGCTGCTCAAGAAATGTTTGTTGGCTCTGGCAATAGGCGGGGTACTGTCGGCATCGACTGTCCTGGTGCCCGATTACATCAGTAGTTTCTCCAGCGTGTATGCCAAAGATGGCGGCAGCGGCGGTGGTGG
>NZ_JAGYGG010000053.1:0-29224 GCF_019947335.1 Pseudomonas sp. BF-R-24 | reverse complement strand
ACCCTTGCCTCTGGCTAACACTTCCCCTTGCCGGGTGTGTAGAGGACTTTCACCTCCAAGTCACCAGCGAGGCCACCACAGCCAAGCTGGTTGCGCTTACGCGCAACGCGCCATGCCTGGCGCACAAATAAAAAGCCCCGGCGTTATGCCGAGGCTTGGTGCGATACGTCTTTGTGGCTTCGAGGCTATTAATCACCGGGCTTGGGGCTGGTGCCAGGATTCTTCTTTTCCTCTTCCTGCTCCTTTTCGCGCAAAAACTGCTTCGTTTGCTGCGCCCAATAAAGCGCACCAACAAGGATGCTCGCCTCCTCCCAATTGGAAAAGATTCCTACAATCTTCTCCCCTTCATAAACCACCCAAAGCAACTCCGGAGGGTTTGCTGGAATCGTCACTCCATCACTCCATTCGCTCTTCAGGCTTTGAATTTGAATGACGTTTCGCTGCTTTACTTCAATTAAGCCCATTGACGTTACTCCATGGCGACAGCCGCTAGCGTAAAGGCTGAAAAAAATCTGGGCAAGAAAAAGCCCAGCTCGATGGCCAGGCTTCTGAAGTCGCCTCTCATAACGCGAAAGATCGACATGACGGGGTTAATTTACGGCCAATTGGCCACTATGGTCAAGCCGCGTCTACGAAGATTTGTTCCTGATCGAATATCTCGGTTGCATGGATCACTGTGGCCTCTTCCAACTGCTCCAAGCGCTTATGGATACCACCGCGCCAGTTGCAACGAGTGCGCTCCGGCGAACCGGCCAGATCCCAAGTGTTCATGTCATAGAACTCGGCAGGCAGCACGATCATATTGGTTGAGCGCTTGCCGGTCTGGATACCCTTCAACTTTGGAATGGCCCACGCAGTGAGCGCCTTGTAGATGAACAGTTGCGGCGCTGGGGAACCATACGGACAACCAGGCGGCCAATGGCGGCAACCTTGTTGGCCTTGTGTGTGGAGTACTTGGCGACCAACACATCCCACTGAGCAAGCTCAAGTTGGCGATACAGCAGCGCGTAAAGGCAGCAGTCATAGTCGAACTTGTCGCGAACCGACAACGAACTACCGGTGCCGCCTTGGTAAAGAGACCACGCGTGAGTGCTAAAGCCTGCGTCCGCCCACGCGGAAGCCGTGAGGATTCCACCCAGAGCCAGTGGTTTTGTAGGGGTAAAAACGAAGTAAAATAAAAAGGGGTCGCGAGATAAAAACTCGTAACCCCTTGAATTATATGGTCGGGACGGAGTGATTCGAACACTCGACCCCTAGCACCCCATGCTAAAGCAGCAACGCACATAACCTACTGATTTATATGATAAATCTACCATCCACAGTACGGCAAATTACGTGTATTTTCGTGCTTATACAAACGAAGGAATGCGGCTTGCAGCGAGGGTTTTGCGCAGCCCTTACCCTTGCCTGATGCCCCGCCGCAGCATAAGTCCTTTTGAACAGGCACTCCTGACATCATCCGCTACCGAACGCAGTTGCCTGGGGTAGGAGATGTTAGAGCCCGCGTTGCGGACTCCTCTACTCGCTTTGCCAAATGATAGAGAAGCTGAACAATGCCTAACTTGCGCTGCTGCACTTCAAAGCAGTTCGCTAGCTCCTCCAATTGTTGAACTGAATACCCACCTTTATCGAGCCTGCAAAGCTCGGCAGCGCTAATGTTCACAGCAACGAAGCTTCGATAAACCGCTGGCTCTCCAGCTAACGCGACGGCTATGCAGCCCTCATCGAGCCGGCTTGATGCAATATGAACCTGATAGTTGCGCAGCAACGCAACAACGTGAAGGGATGGATCTGTGGTCCATTTGAACGAGAGCTTGTGATCAAGCTCCTTTATAACCTCTTGAACTCGGCAGAGCTCGGTTAGCGATGCGCGAAAGTAGGCGCCCCTGACTTGGTCTGGGCGGAACGAGGTTGGGGAATGGTCGACCAGTTCAATCTGGCTCGCCATGTGTATCGCGGACTCGATGCAATGCTTTACCGAATGAAATTTACGAGACCAATACATTGGCTTGGGTGGCAACACGAAGCCATGCGTCACATTGACAAACTGATTCGCTTCAAAGCTCGGAACTTTTGCCTTCTTTTCCATAAACGCCCTTTCTGATAATGCCAGTGCGCAGCATGTCCGTGATCTATTCTTGATCCCCCCACCGGTCAGCAGTGGTAGCAGGTGACTGACAACCAATTATCACAGCCCGTTTACCTTAGCGTACAAGCACCCCATGCTTGAAAATGGGCGCATTCCCCACCATTTGTTGAGTCTTCTACTGGCGCTCGCTGCAAACGGTGCCCTACAGAGCTCAACCAAAAATAGCGAGTCCCCGAAAAAGTCCCCACACCTTTTCGGCTCTTCCCCGGCGTCCTGCCGACCATGCCTTTCTTCGCCCCCCGACGTTTGACGACTGCTACGCTGAAACCTCCACGGAGGATTCACGATGCCAAACTCTGACCTGCTCCCTTCCCTGCTATTCAAGCTCAACGAAAACCAACTTGCCCTTGAAGCCGCAATCCTGGAACTTTCGAACTGGGTCGAGCAGCGAGGATCGACCGATGTCGCCGACAACGTGCGCGGCGCCCTTGAAGCTATCGACAAGAACGAAGAGTTCATCAAAATGACGCTCGCGGTGATGATGGCGCCGGAGTGACGGCAATCGGCCGATACTGTTGAAAAAGTCGACCATGGTTTCCGCAGCAGAAAAGTATGCGTCCGAGATTGAAATCTTTACTTGCGGCAGAGGCTTCCGGACTCAGATTTCACGTAGCAGTGTGCAAAAAAGGCGTTTTAACCAGTCAATGACCAGGCTGTTTTGGCGAACCGACTTTTTCAACAGAATCAGCCACGAGCAGACGTTCGATTTTTTTGGGAACCTCAAAGTCCTTTGTTAAAAACACCAGATCGCACTGGTTCCGCAGCCAGTTTGACCAATCACTTTCAGATTGAGTCTTTTACAACTGGGAGAACAAAGCAGCATCCATGGCCTCTCGCATAAAAGCGAGGTCCAGCGACCGCTCACGCGCGTTTTAGTGCTCCTGATTAGCCATATTGCGTGGATTTTCGACGCCCTCGATGCTCCTCACGATATGCACTCCTCCGTCCATCTCTAGAAATTCCGTCCCAGCAGGCAAAACTGCGCCGGTGCGTGGACATTAATCAGCTTAGTCCGTGGTCCCGACGCACCGTCCCAATATGCTAATAAACTGTCCCGCCGCGCCCATAGTCTCGTGCCCTAGATATCTACTATAGGACCAGTACCTCTGCCATCAGCGGGGGCCTGTTACCTATACCGGATGCACATCTTGCGCACCGCCGTACAAGCACGGAGTGGAGACAACAATGACAAAAATCGCCGAAATCCAAGACACCCCTTCACCAGCATCTCTCTCGGCACCGGCCATCATCCGGTCGTCGGTGCGCCAGCATTCGATCAAGGTAGAGCTTTGCACACCCACCATCGGCGCAGAGCTCAGCAACGTCAACCTTGTCGACGCTGCACAGGACCCCGAACTGATCGCGGAAATCAGGGCCCTGTGGCTCAAGCACAAAGTGTTGTTCTTTCGCGACCAGAACATAACTCCAATGGAGCAACAGCACTTCGCCGCGCAATTCAGCGAACTGGAAGCCCATCCCCTGGCGCCGAGCCATCCGGAGGCGGACAAGCTGCTGATGCTGTACCGCAATCTCGATCCGAGCAAGCCCAAGAGCTATGTGGAAAAGGCAAGTCGCGAAAACCTCTGGCATGCCGATGTCACCTACAAGCAGGCGCCGCCCCGCGGCGCGGTATTGCGCTGTGAACTGGGTCCGGAGACCGGCGGCGATACGCTGTTTTCCAACATGGTGATGGCCTACGAAAAGCTGCCCGAAAGCATCAAGCAACGGATCGATGGCTTGTATGCCAAGCACGGTGCTGAGCAGACCTTTGGCGCCCAGTTGCCACGCGAAGAACGTCACGCGATGGCCCTGAAGACCCCCGGCGCCGAGCATCCGGTGGTGCTTGTGCATCCCGAAACCGGCGAGAAGGTGCTGTTCGTCAATTCCGCATTCACCACCCATTTCTCGAACTTCTTCAACTTCGAGGACATCCGCTACGGCCAGGACTTCATGCCCGAGGCTCATCACCTGATGAACTACCTGATGTCTCAGGCCGCGATTCCGGAATACCAGGTACGCCTGAAGTGGCGAACCAATACGGTTGCCATGTGGGACAACCTGCAAGTCCAGCACTACGCCGTGGCTGACTACGGCAATGCGCCACGGAAGATGCTGCGCGCGACCCTGGCGGGAACCCCGCTGACCTGACCCTGACTGCCTGACAGACAGCCCGGGCACCCGACCATCCGTGATGGTCGGACCATCCCGGCCGCCGAAAAATTCCCGATCAAAACAACAATCAACGGAGATACCTATGCTCTACGAACACGTCGACACCGCAGTCATCGATGGCGAATCCCTGCCCTGGATTCCGTTTACCCCTTATGCCGATAACGTCCTGCTCAAGTACTTCAAGCTCGACCCGATCCGTGGCGAATGGATCGTCATGATGAAGGCGCCGATCGACATGCAGCTGCCCAAGCACCACCACACGGGCACGGTGATGGTCTACACCTTCGAAGGCCAGTGGAAATACAAGGAGCATGACTGGGTGGCCGGCCCGGGCAGCATTGTCTACGAGACGGCCGGGTCGACTCACACCCCGGAAGTCGTCAGTACCGGCAATGGCGACGGCTATGTGCTGACCCTGGTCCAGGTCAATGGCGATCTCGCGTTTGTCGATGACAACGACAACATCGTCGCGCTGGAAAACTGGAAGTCCGGGCTCAAGCGTTATCTCGCCTATTGCGAGCAGCATGACATCGCACCGAAAGACCTCACGGCATTCAACTGACCTGCATTTCATGGAAATCCCGGCATCCCCGGTTTTAAGGGGGAGCCGGGGCAGTTGCCAGATCGCAAAAATCCAGGGGAGGGAAACAGGCTGTGTCGGTTCGCGGTCTTGACGCGGAATCTGACAGGGGCCTGGCCGCCTGCTCGCTCCCCGATCACAAACATAAGAACGGAGCGATGCCATGAATGGCCTAATGATGCAAAAGCAGCTATTGATCTCCTCGCTCATTGAGCATGCCGACCGCCATCATGGCGATACGCAGATCGTGTCTCGCAGGGTGGAGGGCGATATCCACCGCTACACCTTCCGTGACTGCCACCGTCGCGCGCGCCAGATGGCCAGCGCGCTGACCAGCCTGGGTGTCCAACCCGCCGACCGGGTCGGCACACTGGCCTGGAATGGCTATCGTCACCTGGAGTTGTACTACGGCGTGTCCGGCATGGGTGCCATTGTGCATACCATCAACCCTCGCCTGCATGAAGACCAGGTGGCTTACATCGCTAATCATGCCGAAGACCAGTACATCTTCTTCGACATGACCTTCCTGCCGCTGATCAAGCTCATCGCTGGCCGCTGCCCAACGGTCAAGGCGTTCATCGCCATGACCGATCACCTGCCGACAGACACCGGTATCGACAACCTGCTGTGCTATGAAGATCTGCTGCAACAGGGCGCCTGCGATTACGTCTGGCCGGATCTCGACGAGGATGCCGCCTGCACGCTCTGCTACACCTCCGGCACCACGGGCAACCCGAAAGGCGTGATGTACAGTCATCGATCTTCGCTGCTGCACACCTATGCCGCCGCGCTGCCGGATGCCCTGAACTGTTCGGCGCGCGACGTCATCCTGCCGGTTGTGCCCATGTTCCATGTCAACGCCTGGGGGCTCCCGTACATCGCGTGCATGGTCGGGGCCAAGCTGGTATTTCCCGGCCCTGCGCTGGACGGCAAATCGCTGTTCGAACTGCTCGAAGCGGAGCAGGTGACCCTCTCTGCTGGCGTACCCACGGTCTGGCAAGGGCTGCTGGGGCATCTGGAGCAAACCGGCGAGCCTTTCTCCAGCATGAAACGCACCATCATTGGCGGTGCAGCCTGTCCCACGGCAATGCTGCACAAGTTTCAGGAGACCTACGGCGTGGCGGTGTTGCACGTCTGGGGGATGACGGAATTGAGCCCGATCGGCACCATTGGCACCCTCAAGGCCAAGCACTTTGGCATGTCCCCGGAAGAGCGTAATGCCGTGCAGTCCAAACAAGGCCGCGCAGTGTTTGGTGTCGACATGAAGATCGTCGGCGCGGACGGCCTGGAACTGCCTTGGGACGGCGCGACCTCGGGTGACCTGATGGTGCGCGGCCCCTGGGTGGTACGCGACTATTTCAGAAATGAAAGCGACTGTTCGCCGCTGCTCGAACACGCCGGCCAGACCTGGTTCCCCACCGGCGATGTGGCAACCATCGATGGCGATGGCTTCATGCAGATCACCGATCGCAGCAAGGATGTGATCAAGTCGGGTGGCGAGTGGATCGGCTCGATCGATCTGGAGAACATTGCCCTGAGCCATCCCTCAGTCGCCCAGGCGGCCTGCATCGCCGCGAAACACGCGAAGTGGGATGAACGGCCCTTGCTGATCATCGTCAGGAAAGCGCAGGCAGCCCTGACCCGGGAAGATCTGCTGGCCTTTTATGATGGCAAGATTGCCAAGTGGTGGACGCCGGATGATGTGGTCTTCGTCGACACGATTCCACTGGGTGCTACGGGCAAGGTGTTGAAGAACCGTCTGCGCGAGCAGTTCGGCGATCATCTGCTGGTCAAGGCTGCCAGCTGAGTAACAAGGAAAAAATCCAGCCCTGTCCATGTGCAAAGGCAGGGCGGACGTTACGGCAGATGCCGGTAGCGTTCGCCCTGCCTTTGCATTACCGCTATCAGGGGGTTTAGCCAGCCGCTGGCTCAGAGGTCGGGTCGCCGGACATCAACTGCTCGAGAAACTCCAGCAGCAATTCGTTGACCTGAGCCGGGCTTTCCTCTGCGGCGCTATGGCCTACACCGGGTAGCAGCACCTTTTTGCGCAGAGCGGGCAGGTAGGCGTCCATCTGGTCGTAGAGGCTGCGGATTTCCACCGGCTCCAGGGAAGGGTCGGCAGCACCACCGATGAACAGGCTTGGCTGGCTGACCTTCGCTCCGTCGAGAAACGCGGTGATTTCCCAGTTGCGGTCGCGACAGCGGTAGTAATTCAGGGCACCGGTAAACCCCGTGCGCGTGTACTCGGCGACGTAGTAGTCGAGCGACCGCGGGCTCAGCCAGGACGGGAACGCTCCCTTCGGCTCGGTAAAGGCGTTGAGAATCGGCTCACCGGCCTCGACAAACAGACGCCAGCGTTCGGCTCCGACGGCGCTGCCGGAGATCGAGTAGAAGACGCTGCTCAAGGTCTTGCGCGGATCAGCGGCCAGCTCGCGATCCGGCTTGGTGAGCTGCTGGAAATACAGGTGGTGGTAGACCCGGCCTTTCGCTATGGCCTGCAAGCCCACGGTTGGCTTGACCTTGCCCCGCGGCGGTACCGGGGTATTGAGCATCACCAGGCCACTGAACAGATCCGGGCGCAACATGGCGGCCGCCTGGGCCACCCAGGCGCCCAGGTCGTGGCCGATGATCACCGCAGAGGTTTCGCCCAGGGCCGCCATCAAACCCACCATGTCGCCGACGGACTGGCTCATGTCATAGGCTTCGATGGCGTCGGGGCGGTCCGATTGCCCGAACCCGCGTTGATCGGGCACCACAACCCGATAGCCGGCCTCGGCCAATGCCACGATCTGGCGCCGCCACATGTACCAGAAGTAGGGGAAGCCGTGCAGCAGGATGACGAGCGGGCCCTGGCCCTCGTCGATGTAGTGCATGCGGATGCCGTTGACGTCGGCAAAGCAGTGGTTGAATGCATCAGGATCGTCGGCATCCACCTGCGCCATTGCAGCGAGCGGCTGACCGATACGCATTGAAGTGCGCGTATCCATTATCTACCTCCATCTTATTAGTTGTGGGCTTGAAGGTAGCTCTGAGAGGGTGCCCCGCACTGAGCTTGACAGGACACAATCTTGTGAAATTGGGACAGCGCGAAAGACTATAGAGCTGCTTCTGCCGCGGCCATTCTTGGCTCGCCGGTAGTGTCCCAATATGCAAAGAAATTATCCCGCCATGCCCATAACGCCGCGCTCGTGCTCCCTACAATGGGACCGCGCTTCCTGCTCTGCAATACGCCAGACCAAGGTTGAAGATCGCTAGCGCTATCAGTACTTCCACAAGCGCCGTCTTCTCGCTCAATACATTTTCGATGAAAAAAGAAACGCCGCCATCGACCGAGGGAGATCCTATACATGCCCAAGCTTGTTCGCGCCGCCGTCTTGACCAAATACCTGGAAGTCACCCAGGACCTGGGATTCAACCCGCGTGACGTGATGGCAGTTGCCGGCCTGAACAAGGCTCAGCTGCAAGCCCCTGAATACCGCATTCCCATCGATGCCGCCGTACGTCTGCTGGAAGATTCGGCCGCCGCCAGCGATTGCCAGACCTTCGGCCTGCGCATGGCCGAGTCACGCCAGCTTTCGGACCTCGGTGTAGTCAGCCTGCTGCTCAGCCAACAGCGCACCCTGCGCGACGCCTTGCAGGTGATGGAGCGCTACCGTCATCTGATGAACGATTCCCTGGGAGTCTTCGTTGAAGAGGCCGGCAGGATGGTGATCATTCGTGCAGTGATGGTCACCGAGACACTGCTGCCCAATCGCCAAGCCACGGAGCTGGTCATTGGCGTGCTGTTCCGCTTGTGCTCGACACTGCTCGGCTCGAAGTGGCGCCCCTACAGCGTCAACTTCATGCACCAGCCGCCAGACAGCCTGCACTTACATCAGCGCCTGTTCGGCTGCAATCTGGAATTCGGCAGCGAGTTCGACGGCATCGTTTGCTCCGAAGCCAGTCTCGATATGATCAATCCCAATGCCGACCCGTCCATGGCCCGTTATGCCCAAGACTACATCGATTCCTTGCAGGGCGATGAAAGCACCTCGATGCTGTTCGAGGTGCGCAAGGCCATCTACCTGTTGTTGCCCATGGGGCGCGCCACCCTAGAGCAGATCGCCCTGTCACAGGGCATGAACGTGCGCACCTTTCAACGCCGTCTGCAGGACGACGGCTGTGCCTTCAACGACCTGATCAATGACGTGCGCCGCGACCTGGCGCTGCGTTATCTGGAGAACCCGAACAACTCGATGAGCCGCATCGCCGACATGTTCGGCTTCTCCATGGCCAGCTCCTTTACCCGCTGGTTCATCAACCAGTTTGGCATGCCACCGGCGGCGTGGCGCAGCGCGCAGAAACAGTCCGGTCTCTGCGCAGAGAGTGCCGCAGCCCCTAAATCCTTCTGAGTACAAGGCAAAAAATAGGGTTTTCACGCAGTTTCGGGAAACTCAGAAACAACAGCGCCGATTTGACTGATGATGTTCGTGCGAGCAAACACATCTGACAAATCGGCGTTCTTGTGCGTGATATGAGTATTGCGAATTCTTTTTCAAGTAGATCAAGTGCATCTTTCCCAACATTCGTGACGAACCAAAAAAACGGCGACTGCTGGTACAGTCGCCGCAAAAAACCGATGTTTGTGACACCGGTGGTGAGCTTCACTGTACCGAGGAGCCAGCCCAGTGAAGCCCTGCCATAAACCTGTGTGAAGCCTGTTTTCAGAGACCCCAGTGCAGCAACAACAGCACCAGCACGACCAGGAACACCGTCTCACCGACCATCAGCAGGATCGGTTTGATCCCGACCGCCGCCAGCTCCTTGAGTCGGGTCTTCATGCCCAAGGCACTGATGGAAATCACCAGGCACCAGCGCGACAACTCATTGACCCCGCCTTGCACCGCCGGAGCGATCCAGCCGGTGCTGTTGATGCAGGCGAGAATCAGAAAGCCGACGGCGAACCATGGCAGCAGCGGCGGACGCTTGCCGGTCGGGTCGGCGCCCTGCATGCGGGTGATCATCGCCGCGGTGACGATCACCGGCAGCAACATGGCGACGCGCATCAGCTTGACCACCGTGGCCGTGTCGCCGGTCTCGGTCGACATGCTGTAGCCGGCGCCGACCACTTGGGCCACGTCGTGGATCGTGGCACCGAGGAACACACCCGCCACCTGCGGTGACAACTCCAGCCAGTTGGCGATCATCGGGTAGATGATCATCGCCAGCGTCGACAGCGCCGACACGCCGATCACCGTGAACAGGGTCGCGCGCTCTTTCTGCGGATGGTTCGGTAGCGCCGCTGCTAATGCCAGGGCCGCCGAGGCGCCGCAGATGGCCGTGGCACCACCGGTGAGCATGCCAAACAGCCGCGAGAAACCCAGAAACTTCGCGGCGATCACTGAGACAGCAATGGTCCCCACCACCAGGATCACCACCAGCACCATCGGCTTCCAGCCCAGCGCCGCCATTTGCTCCAGGGTGATGCGCATGCCCAGCAGCGCCACGCCAATGCGCAGTACCGTGCGGGCGGTGAACTCGACGCCGACTTTGCAGGGACCGTCGTCGGCAAGAAAATTCAAGGCCATGCCCAGCAACAAGGCGAACAACATGACCGGTGCGCCGTAGTGCTCGGACAAAAACGACGCGGCGGCGGCCACGATCAGGCTGACGATAAAGCCCGGTGCCAATTCGCGTGTGCGACTGTGGATACGGGTGAGAGCAATGGCGCTCATGGCGCGGACTCCTCGGAAAAGGTAGCAATGAACGCCTGGCCGTCGATGATCTCGGCTGGGTAGTTATTGATTTTGAGTTGGGTGGAAGTGGGCAGATAGCCGCCCTTGGTATGGCCCCCGGCCGGCGGGATATTGCCAGCAGGCACAGGAATGGGTCGGCGCATGCCGGTTATGCTCGCGATCACTTCCGCGCAGCGCTTCGATCATGGAGGCCAGTAGCGTTTTGGCGGGTCGTGAGCCCACCACCGTCATCTGCGGTGGGACTGCACATTCGGCACGTTGAAACTGAACCTGCGAGTGCTCCAGTTGGCGCTTGCCGATCCGGCACATCAATACGTAAACGACGACTCACAACTTCACCTCTATCCCGGCTTCACGGATAGGGTCAGGCACGCTCTGACCCTGAAGGCGGGCAATATCTTTGTGGTAATGACACTTGGCGTAAAAGAACACCGCTGCCGCCGCGAGGCTGACCAGTGGCACCAGTTGAAACGCGGCATGCAGACCGATCAGATCGGACACCCGGCCGGTGATGAACGGCCCCGGCGCCAGCCCGAGCAGGTTGTTGGCCAGGGTCAGTGTGGCGAACGCCGTACCGTGCACCGAGTAATGGGTCAGGTTGGCAACCATCGCACCGGCGGGGCCAGTGGTACCGGTGGCAATCAACATGCCCAGGCAGATCAGCAGCAGTTGCACGGGCCCCGCCTGCAAGGCAAAAGCGGCGGACAACAGCAAACAACTGCCCAGGCAAAAACCGATGGCCAAGGCGACCTTGCGTTCCGGCGAATGCCGACACAGGCGGTCGCTGAGCATGCCGCACAGAATCATTCCCACCCCGCTGCACAACACGATGAGCGCCGCCATGCCGCCGGCCTTGTCGGTGGGCATATCGTAGTAACGGTTGAGGTAGCTGGGAATCCACACCATCACTGTACCGCCGACGAACAACTGCAAGCCGCTGCCGACGTAGGTCGCCACCACCGAGCGGCTGGACCAGAGTGTGCGCAACGGGCGTTTGACCGCGGCAGCGGTCTTGTTCGCAATCTGCGCGGCACGTTGTGGCGCAATGCGCGCTTCCTTGACGATGAGCGGGTACAACACCGCCAGGCACAGGCCGAACAGCGCCATGCCGGCGAACGACCAGCGCCAGCCCAGCTTGGCCGCGATCGCACCGCCCAACGCCATGCCCAGCACGGCGCCAAACAAGCCGCCGGCCATGAAAGCGCTGGTCAGGGTGGCGCGCATGTGTTTAGGAAACACCGATATCACCACCGCAATGCCGACGCTGCCGTAGGCGGCTTCGCCGACGCCGACCATGAACCGGGCGATGAACATCTGCTGGTAGTCCTGCGCCAGCGCGCATCCCAGGGTGGCCACACTCCACAGCAGCGCCATCAATGCCAGGCTCTTGACCCGGCCGAAGCGGTCGGCCAGCAACGACAGGGGAAACGTCAGCAAACCGACCATCAGGGCGACGATGCCACTGAGCAGGCCGAGCTGGCCGTCGCTCAGTATCCACTCGCTCTTGAGCAGGGGGAACACTGCGTTGAGCACTTGGCGTGACATGTAATCGGAAATCAACAGGCCGAACGTCAGGGCAAAGACGATCCAGGCATATTTACGCGCAACGCCGACTCCACTGGAGTCGTCGGCGGCGATTGGGTGAAAGGCCATGCAGCCTCCTCAATAGCTTTGTTTTATTGTTGTTATCAAGCGTGTAGCCGCTACGGCTTACGAAAGTGACTTCAATGCCCACACGCGTGAGCATCCCCATGACCAAGGGCCGTGCTGTTGAACCGCAGTAGGTTCTAGCGCGTATCCATTACCTTCCGCTCTCTATTTTCAGAAGCCTGAAGGTAGCTCTGACGACGCATCCTGTACTAAGCTTCGCAGGACACAATCTTGCGAAATTGGGACAGGATGGAAAGCATGTATACCCTGACGCGGAGTGCCAGCCTTACCAACTATGAACAGATTGCCCGTTCAGTGGGGCTCGATCCATTTCGTATGCTGCGGATGGCCAAACTGCCGGCCAGTGCCCTCGACGATCCGAATATCATGATCAGTAGCGATTCGGTCGGGTGGCTGCTGGAGGAGTCAGCTCGATTGTCCGGCCAAGAGGCTTTCGGCCTGATGCTCGCCGAAAAGAGACACCTTTCCAACTTTGGCATGCTGGCGCTGCTTATCCGCGAAGAGCCGACACTACGCGCCGCCTTGCAATCTTGCTTTCGCTATACGCGACTGCATAACGCCGGTGTGCAATTGTGGCTTGAGGATGTAGGCGATCTGACCCTACTGCATTTGGGTGTGAACATGCAGGGCCATTACGGCGTTTGGCGCCAGGCGATTGAACAAGCAACCGGAATTATCCTGCGCACGTTGTGCATTCTGAGCGGCTATACCTTCCGGCCGGTAAGGATCAGTTTTACTCACGAGCCCCCCTCCAGCCTTGAAGTACACCACCGTGTGTTGGGAACCGCGATCGAGTTCTCTCAGGAATTCAATGCCATCGTTTGCCGCGGGCGTGATTTGGATATGGCCATACCTGAGGCGGACCCGGCGCTGCATCGCGAAGTGAAGCGATCGCTGGACATGCAATTGGCTACCCTGCGCGACGAGCCGACGCAACGGGTACGTCAGATCGTCAAGATGCTACTGCCAAGCGGACTGTGTTCTGTCGATGCGGTTGCCCAGCATCTTGGCATGCATCGACGCACCCTTAACCGACACCTGGCAACTGAGGGTGAAAGTGTCACAACGATTATCAACGCTGTACGGGCTGAACTCGCCGAAGAGTATCTGGCCAACAGCAAACGCCGATTATATGAGGTGGCCGAACTGCTCGGCTTTTCCTCGGCCGGTGATTTTTCACGCTGGTTCCGCAGCCAGTTTGGCAAAACACCTTCGAATTGGGCAGCTTCCTATCGAGAGAGCAAGGCGCCCCCCGAGCCCCGCCGCCTGAAAAAATAGAAGGAGAGATTCAAGGGCGACTGACAAGCCTGTTGGCCGACCAACCTGCCTGAAACTGTCATTTCTTCGACGCGGCCATTATCGGCAAAAAATCCTACATAAGTGAAACGCCCCAGAGTCCAGAGACGCTTCTGAGCGTCTCCTTTGGGTCGGATTCAGCCGGTCGTGGAAGGCAGAGATCGGTTGTGGATTCAACCGGTCGACGCAACACAACTAGATTCTGTGTAAGCAGAAGGAGTATTGCAGCATGAGGCCTAACCCTTCGTTCAAGCGGACCGGAATCAACCGAACTGAATCTTGCATCCATTGATACGGGTGTGGTGGTCACTGTTGAGGGGGTACCCCATGAGTAACCCCAACCCGAAACGCCAAGGGCCTACGATCATGCATGCCCAGTCAGGTTGGGTACACCGCAGTGGTAACCCAACAGCGGCATTCTGCTTGGAGCCAGTATCTACGCGGCCTGTAGGCATTCAGTGCGCGACCTATCAAGCGGCACTCGCCTCATTGGTGGGATTCAAATAGCAGGCCATCTCCCGTTCGACAACGTCGATCTCATTTAGCCCCAAGTTTGTCAGGGGCGCGGAAGGTTTGCCGGTCGATGCAAAACTCGCCGCCAGCAGACGGGTCATCAGCGTCTTTGCCAAGTCCAGTTGCTCCTGGAGCTCCTGAACCGCGCGATCAGCCTTGTCCAGGCGCTGTTGCAGGGCATCGCGCCCGGCAGTGATATGTCCGATACTGGCCATCGTTTCATGTGGATCGACCATCACTGCCGCTTTTTCTTCCAAAGATTTATCACTCATCAATGTGCTCGTTCGCTCAGGTTCAAGGTCAGGCGCGCGCAGGCCTTGCCACACTGATATCGGCACGGGAGTTTATCTCTATAGTTTTCTATCGCAATGCTGCGCAAGGCGCCGACCAACGGCAGCGTACCCCATCAGTAACCCCCCGACCCGAAACGCCCGCTGAACGATTTAGCCAATCTGTTGCGTTGACCGGTTGAATCCACAGTCGATAGCTGTCACGTCAAAACAGTCCTCCCAATGCCGCTGGCTCCCAGTTCATGATCACCAGTTCGCCACTGACCTCGGCCTTGCCCTGCCGCTGGTTGGTCGTGGTGTAGCGGATGTCCAGCCTCTCAAAGTGAAAGCCTTCGAACACCCGGCGAATGTCCGGATGGTCGTTGATGCTGACCATCACCCTGCCCTTGCAGCGCCGCATGAAATCGGCCATGCGTTCGTAGTTTTCAAACGGGAAATCGACGCCATAACCGGCGGTCTGCCAGTACGGCGGGTCCATGTAGTGGAAGGTATGAGGCCGGTCGTAGCGCTCGGCGCATTCCAACCAGGGCAGGTTTTCCACGTAAGTGCCAGACAGGCGTTGCCAGGCAGCTGAAAGGTTTTCTTCGATGCGCAGCAGGTTGATCGACGGGGTGGTGGTCGCGGTACCGAAGGTCTGCCCGGAGACTTTACCGGCGAAGGCATGGTGTTGCAGGTAGAAAAATCGGGCGGCACGCTGGATGTCGGTGAGGGTTTCTGGGCGGGTCATCTTCTGCCACTCGAACACCTGCCGCGAACTGAGTGCCCACTTGAACTGACGCACGAACTCTTCGAGGTGGTTTTGCACCACACGGTACAACGTCACCAGGTCACCGTTGATGTCGTTGAGCACTTCCACCGGCGCGGCCTGGGGCCGCATAAAGTACAGCGCGGCGCCGCCGGCAAAGACTTCGACGTAGCATTCGTGAGGTGGAAACAGCGGGATAAGACGATCGGCCAGGCGGCGTTTGCCGCCCATCCAAGGGATGATGGGTGAAGACATAGATAGCAAGACCTTTACTGTATAAATAAACAGGTGCTAGGCTCGCTCTGCTTTGTGCACAGAGCAGGAGCCTTGGCGGGACTTGCAGGGACAATCTGCGGGGACGGTGGCCAGGCTGGATGTTGACGCATCCAGACTGGCCGCTCCTTTTACTTTGATTCTGAAACTTCTAACTCGGGCCGATTTACGCGCCCGGGCAATCAATCCGACACTTCAAGCACGACTTTCTGCGGCTTGCCGGAAGCCTTGGCCTTGCCCTCCTTGCCGCCGTTGCACTCCACCGACACTGTCCACCCGGACGGGGTGAAGGTGTGATCGACCGACTCCGCCAAGTACTCACCATCCAGCCCGCGCTTGAAGCCTTGCGCCTTGATCATGATTTCGGCAAACAGGTCGGTCCGGCCCGGCAGGTCGAGGCGCACCGAGGCAGTCGAGCGATTGAACGCCGCCAGACGCGCCTTCGCGGCCTCGTCGGCGGCCGTCCGGTTCGGATAAAGATGGCGGTCGGTATGCACCGGCGGCAGGCCTTCGGGCACGTTGGGGTTGTCCAGGTGCGAAATCAGCAGTTCGCCGCTGGCCGAGTCCTGGTACTGAGTGCTGACCCCTTGATGCGCGCTGCGGTCGCTCAAACGAAACTGCCAGCGGGTCACGTCACTGCGCTGCAGGGTGATCACACCCAAGGCCTTGCCACTGGCGCTCTGTCCGCCCTGTCGCGGCAAGACCAGCAGCTTGCCATCGGCCACCTTGGCGGTGCAGTCGTGCTTCTTGGCCACCCGGGTGATGAAATTGAAGTCCGACTCATTGAGCTGATCCATACGCGGCACCCGGGTATCGACCGGACACGACGGCTGCCAGCCATTGCGGGCGGCAACGTCGCCCACAATCTGCGCCAGGCTGACATCCTCCCAACTGCCGCTGCGGGTGGTTTTGCCGCTGCCGCGCATGTCGCTGGCCTTGCCGCTGATCACCAGTGTGTCCGGCGGGCCGGAGACGGCCACCTCATCCACGGTGTAGCGGCCCATGCGGGTCAGATCGGCCCCGGCATAACCGAGGTAGACCTCGATACTCGCGCCACGCACGGGCAGCGACACCGCGCCGTCACGGTCATCAATGCGCAGCTCAAACGAATCCGAGGCTATCCCGGGTCGGTCGGAAAGCTGCAGCGACACCAGACGATCATTGATCAGGCTGGTGATGTCGGCACCGTCGGCCACGATGCGAAAATTAGGCGTCATGGATTTTTTCCAAAAAAAATCCCGCACAAGGCGGGCAAGAAAGTAAGGAGTTTTAAACGATGAGCGACACGAGTGTAGTCCATCAATCCCACAACGAAATGACGCTGTCCGTCTCGACCACCAGGTCCGGCAGCCTGATCAGCACACCGGCCCGGAACGGCTGTGGCTCATCGGCCAGGCCCTGATTGGCGGCCAGCACCGCCTCGACGCTGCGGTTCAGGTGGCCGTAATAGTGGTGACACAGGGTGTCGAGCAGATCCCCGTCAGCTGTTCTGCAGGTCATCGCCATAGCGGACAAACTCCAATGAAAAGCCCTGCTTGCGCGGGATCGCCCCGGGCAGTAAGGCGCTTTGTTCTTCTTCAATATTGGTCAAACACCAGTTGCCCAACACCTCGCCATAACCGGTAGTCAGGTTCAGTGGCAGCAACTTGGCGCCGATGCTGCGCAGCCTATCCAGCTGCTTCAGCCCACCTTTGAAACTCGGGTAGATCGCACCCTTGATGGTGATTTTTTCCTCACCCAGACCCACTGCCTGTTGCGCCGGGCGTCGGGTCAGCCGTTCCTGCGCGGCCCAGCGAAACGCCGTCTGCCGCCGCAGTTCGTCGAATGCGGCGGTGTCCAGGTTGAAGTAGTACGGCCGCTCATTGGCTTTCAGCGGGTAGAGGATCAACAGGTGCGGGAACGGCTTCACCGCGTCGGCTATCGGCGTCATGTCGCCGGCAAACCATTCCGTGGGGAAAATGTTGCCCAACGCGGCATTGGCCTTGCCGGCCACCTTGTTGAACGCCGCGCCAAAGCGGCCGATCTGTTCGGTCAGCGCGGAAAAGTGCTCTTCAAACTGGGCCAGCGCGCGCTGGGTCTGGTTGTAGTAACTGGCGACCTTGCCAATCTTGGCCTGCGCCGAGTTGATCGCATCCTGCAGACGCCGGGTCTTGTCGCTCAGGTCCTCGCTGATAAAGGGCAAACCTTCCAGCGCATCGGCCGCCCCACTGATCTCATTGAGCGCGCCATTCATGGGTCCAGTCATGGACTCCAGGTCAGTGCGCCCGGCCTCCCCCGCGTCGACCATGTACTTCAGCCCGCCTTGCAGGTGTTCCAGGTAAGTTTTTTCATCCGCCATTTCACGTCCTCAACCCACGTGGGGTGCATCAAACAACTGCCGGGCACGTGCTTCCCGGGCGAAGTCTTCAAACTGACGGCGCAGGTACGGCATCAATTCTTGGACCAACTGTGCCGGGTCTTTCACATCGCCGTGCACCTGAAAAACCGGGGCCGGGGCGAAGGTGAATTGCTGATCGACCTTCGGCCATTCGGGTGTCTTAGCCGCGGTGCTCGACATCAATGCCGCCGCCGTGACCGGCGCGGTGGGGGCGTTGTCCATCGAGCGCACGACCGCGCCAACCCCCTGGCCGGCGGCCATGGGCAAGAGCCCGATCGGTGCTTTGGCCGGCGTGTCCGGCCCGCCAAACAACGCCTTGCCCATGGTCGCGCCCACGTCGCCGCCGCCCCACGCCCCGAGCCAGGCACCGATCATTCCCCCCACTGCGGTGCCCAACAACGGTATGACCGAACCGATGGCGGCACCGGCGGCGGCGCCAGCCAATCCACCGGCAAGCCCACCCGCCGCCTCGCCGTAGCCTTCGGCCTTTTCATCACGGGTGGTCGCGTTCTGGTAAGTGTCCAACACCTGAACGCCGGCACCGAGCGCCGCCAGCGCCCCACCCACTTTCATGCCACGGGACGGCCGACTTGCAGGGCCTTTTCTCTTTCGACCTGAATCGTGATCCACCCCGTCATCATCGCCGTCATTCGCGTTGGTCACGAATACCCGCTGCACGATGTTGGACCGGTCGCCGGCCGAGCCGCGCGCGATGTTCACCAACCCCCGACCGATCTTCAGCGCGGCCCAGGCCTTGCCCGCCAGCAAGGCTCCGGCACTCAGCGCTGCCAGGCCCAGCACCACCTTGGGCGTCTCCTCAGACAAGGCGGTCAAGCCACGCGCTGCTGCACCGATACCGCTGGCCAGCGCATCCGTCGCCGGACGCAGGGCATCACCGATGGCACGCAGCGAATCGTTGAACGCCTGACCGGTTTCGGCCCAACGTTGCGACGAGCTCTCGCGACGTTCGTTCAGGTTTTTGTCGAGAATGTCCTTGCGCGGGCCGTCGGGGTCCGAAGCGCCTTTTTTCAGCTCCGCGTAGAATTTTTTGTTCTGGGTGTACGCCATCAGGGCGGTCTTGACCTGCATGTCGGCAAACAGATCGCCGGTACGCAACGTGGCGGCCAAGGCATCGGCCATCGCTTGCGCCTTGGCCGGGTCCGTCTCCTGGCTGATCTGGGTCAGCCCCTGACTCAGCTGCTTGGCCTTTTTCGGGTCGGTCTTTTCCACATACCGGCGCGCCAGTTCGAAGCTGGCCTCGAAGGTCGACAAGCCCTTGCCAATGGCGGCGTTCATCGAGCCCTGATAGTCGATCCCGGCATCGGCATAACCTTTGACGGTTTCCCCTGAACCGATTTTCGCGATCCAGTTTTTCAGGTTGTTCGCCGCCTCATCGGCGCTGCCGGCGCTCTTGATCTGCACCTGCAGCATGGCACCCAGTTGGGTCACGGCGTCCTGACCGGTGATACCGCTGCTGGCCATCTGCGCCAACAATTCCGGAAACCATTTGGCCATGTCGGCCGCCTCGAAGCTGCCTTGCTGGCCCAGCAGGGCAACCGACGCCAGTGCCTGTTCCATTTTTTTGGGGTCGGTGATCTTGGCGTTGTTCTGCATCGCCAGAATCATCTTCGCCGTGTCGGTGCCCGACGCGCCCTGCCCAACTGCAAACTTGGCGGCCACCGGGGCGTACTTCAGCGCTTCGGTCAGATCCATGCCGCCACCGACGAGCTGGTTCACCAGGTCGGCCACCTGGGTGTTGGCCATGCCGGTGTCTTTTGAGGTCTGGACGATGTCCCGGGCGGTGTCCATTTCCTGTTGGGTGTTGGCCGTGCCGGACTTGATTGCGATGTCGCGAATGATCGCCTGAAAATCCGCGCTGACTTTGGTCGGTACCGCGGCCAGCGTGGTACCGGCCACCGCCGTACCGAATCCGCTGCGCAGGCTCTCCCGTCCCTCTTCGATCTGCCCCATGCCTTTGGCTTTGAACTCGGCACTGCGCACCACCTTGCCCAGCGTCAGATACTCCTGACGTAGGCGCCCGACTTCGACACCTTGCTTGCGCAGGCTGCTGGTGTTGGTCTCCAGCTTGCGCAGTAAGGCATCGGCATTGGCCGCCCCGCTGTCGTGGGCCTTTTTCCATTCATCGCGCAGACGCATGGTCTCGCCAATGACTTTCTGCAAACCTTTGGCGCGGGTGGTTTGCGCCTCAAGCTTTTTCATTTCGCCGCTGACATTCTTGAAGGCGGCGCCCAGGGAGGAATCGACGGCACCGCCAATCACCAGCCCGAGCGAGAGTTTGTTCGCCATGCGGAGTACCTGTATGCAACGGGGATGGGCTCAGTCCGTGAGCCACCAGACCATCTCGGAAAACGACAGGCCCTGGATCTCGGCCGCCGAAAAATTCAGCTCGACGGCCAAGCGTTTGGCCAAGGCCTTTTGCAGCCGGGGGTTAAACCCCGTCGTCTGCTCCCAGACGAAAATAAGCGGTCTGCAGACGACGGTAATCGCGCATCAGCAGCCCCTCCAGATCGCTGCGGCCGATGCTTGCCAGGCTGCAGAACAGGACCATCTCCTGCTCTTCTTCGTTGGTACCGCCCTGCAAGGTGGCGGCGCGCATCTCGCGCACCGTCGGTTCGCGCAGGGACAGTTTGTCGACCTGAATGCCGTTGGCCTGACTCGGCCGGGACAGGGCCACGGTAGCAATGCCATCGCCCAGTTGCAGCCACTTGGGCAGGACGTTGTCTTTCACGTTGCTCATGGTGTGGCTCCTTACATGCCCAGGGCAGACCGCACGGCGGCCAGTTGATCGGTGCCATCGATGACGCGGATCGAGTTGAGGGGATCGATTTCAAACATCACGCTGCCGTCGATTTCCAGCTTGTAATAGGTCACCGCGACGGCGTACTTGAACTCGCCTTTTTCACCCGGTTTCCAGTCCCCCGGATCGACTTCCTTGAGGCTGCCACGCAGGGTGGCGACCACCGACTTGACCGAACCTTTCTGGCCCTTGAAGGCACCGCGGAACGAGGCGTTGAACCCGGTCAGGTCGGACTGGCCGAAGAACTTCAGCACCTCGCGGCGCACACCGTTGGTGAGGAAGCTGGCTTCCAACTTCTCCATACCCATGTCGAGTTCGACCGCCGCGTCCATGCCGCCAGCGCGGTACTCGTCAGTCTTGAGGGTCAACTTGGGTAGGGTCAGGCTCGGCACATCGCCTTGCAGGCTGATGCCGTCCACGAACAGGTTGGTGTTGTAGAGCACTTCCGGAATCATAAAACGGCCTCCTTAGGCAGCGGTGTCCAGCACTTCAGTGATCCACTGATCGGTCACCTCCACGCGGAAGTTCGGGTTTTCGGCCGGCGGTACGTCGGTGAACCGAATGTTCCAGTACACCTTGCCGTCGCTGAGTTCGCTGGAAGTGTTCAGCTCTTCGTCGGCATACACCTCGAAGTTGATGATCGCGCCCTGGTTCTTCAGGTCGCGCATGAACGCCTGTAGGCCTTCGGTCACGTCCTTGACGTAGGTCGCGGTGATCGAGCGGTCGACTGCCCACTTGTGCGCGTAGAGGATGGCGTCCATGACGATGTCCAGCGTGCGCACGCGGGTGACGAACTTCCATTTCGGGTCGCTGGACAGCGTGCGGTTGCCCCACAGGCGATAGCCGTCGTCACGAATGATGGTGGTGATGTTGGCGTTGTTCAGTAGGTTGGCCCGGCAGGAGGCATCACCATCGAGAAACTCGATCGGCCGCGTGGTGCCGGTGATGCCGACAAACTCCTTGTTCGACGGCGAGGCCCAGAAACCGTAGGTGGCATCGGTCCAGGCAAACAAGCCGGCGGTCCAGGCTGAGGCCGGGGCATTGACGGTGGCACTGGTCCCGGTGTCCCAGAACTGCACGCCAGGGTCGACCATGTAGGCGTGTTTGCTGCCGAAATTTTCGGCATACGCAATCGCCGCTTCGTCGGTGGTGTTCGGTCCATCGATGATGGCCATGGCCCGCATCTTGTCGCCCAGTGCCACCAGTTCGGTGGCCACCGCCAGCGTCGACGAGTACCCCGGAGTCACCAACAACCGTGGCTGGGTGTTGAACTTGCTTTTACCATTGAGCAACGCCTGCATGCCGGTACGGGTGCCGTCGGCCCAGACCCCGCCTATGATCGCGGACAACTGCTCGGCCGGATCGTCCAGCAGCGGCACGCCGACAGCGACAATCACCGCCTTCGAGCGTTTGAAAATGGCCTTGCAGTCCTGGGTGATTGCCGCATCCGGGCCCCAGGCGGCGACCGCTTCGCTTTCGCGGGTGATCAGCAGCAATTCGTTGGCCGCTGCGGTGGCCGGCGGCCCGACGGTGAAGGTGTTGCACAGGCCGATGATCGACGCGGACGGGGTGGCGATATGCCGGGCGCCGGTGTCCACCAGGGTCACGGTGACGCCGTGAAAAAAACTCATAGAGTGATGCTCCAGAACCGAAAAAGCCCCGCATTAGCGAGGCTGTGAATGACGTGACGCGTAACGGAAAAGAAAACGCCCCGGCAATGCGGGGCGTTTTAGGAGGTACTTGGCGCTACAGGGCGCTCCTCCTTGGTAGGAAATAAGGCGTTGGCTGGCCAGGCCCGCAGCTCGTTGCGGTAGGTGCGCCAGGCGGATTCCGTGCTGATCGCGCCCAGGTAAGCATCCTGATGCTTGTCGATCTCTCGGCCCGCCAACCGCAGTTCGCTTTCGATCCACATCTGCTCTTGCTGGCTGTGAAGCTGCAGGTCCAGGGCAGCATCCAGCACCCAATCGAGACCAGCCCAGAGATGGGCCGCACTCGGTCGCGGCAAGGTCGTCAGCTCGGGGGGCAACTCGCCCGGCATCGTGTGTTTTACCTCGGCGCCATCGGCTGTCTGAAACACCGGGCCACGGTAATCGGGCACCACCACCCAGACCTCATCCCTCCAGACGACCACCTCGCCGTCACCGGCTTCGGGCGGTTCCTCTAACGTGGCGCCCGCCGGCAGACCGCAACCGGTGCTGACATAGGCTGCATGGTGGCCGAGGTACTCCGCCGTGGTTTCACTGTACGTGTAGACGTCGATCCACCCGCTCTCATCAAAAAAACCATCCACTAATATAGGCATCAATACATCCTGCAAATGTAGTTAAAGGACAAGTTACGCGGCCGTGTTTCGATCCCGCCCGTTGAGGATGTGTCTGTGCTCCCCACCGTTGGCGCGGGAACGCCTCCACCATCCAGAATGTTGTTGCCGCTGCCCACCGATGCCACGTGAGCGTGCGCTGCAAACATATGGTCTTGCCAGGTAAGCAGGGCTCGTCCCGGATCAGCCCCCCGATTGTTATCGCTGCCTCGAACGAACTCTCCGCGCAGATCTGGCAGGATGCCGCCGGGATACAGATTGGCCAATACCGGGTACCACTCGACGTTGAACGGCTGCCCCGCCATCAGGACGCATTTTTCGGGCGGCGTAGCGGTTGGCCATGGAAACGGCACGCCGACAGGGACGGCAAATATGGAAGCAGGATCAAAGTTGGTCTGGGTCCAGAGCGCCCCGAAATCCTGCGCATCAACCTGTATTTTTATTTGGCCCGAGGCGTTGTGATAACCAATGT
Organism: Pseudomonas sp. BF-R-24; assembly: GCF_019947335.1. Taxonomy (NCBI): domain Bacteria; kingdom Pseudomonadati; phylum Pseudomonadota; class Gammaproteobacteria; order Pseudomonadales; family Pseudomonadaceae; genus Pseudomonas; species Pseudomonas sp. BF-R-24. Next base: position 5,813 of record NZ_JAGYGG010000053.1, on the reverse strand, counting down.
AGATTTTATTGGCGTCCTGACCCGTCCCCCCGCTTTGCTGCACGGGAGTGAAGCCCAACGCAGGTTGGTACGCAGCAGGGTCAAAGTTACTAGTGTCCCAGCCCGTTACCCACGCACTGAATACGTATCCCTCTGGGGTCTGAACACCGCCACGAGTAAGAGTTGTACCGGTGTTATAGCCGATGATTTGTTGCCAGAGGGTGTCCTGACTGACCGCAACCAGCATGGGGGAGAATTGACACCCTTCTGGAACGTTCGGGCCGGGGTTCACTCGGTAAATACCCACGGTGGTGACTGTGTTTAGATCAGTCCCGTCGGGAAGGACAATCCCCCCGTGACCGATGCCATAAGCACCCGTGAGCAGTACACGGCCTGGCGTGTCATCTTGGGGGTAGATTTGTTTAACTAGATTGGTTGAGTCCCAGGTGTTTTCCCATTCGCCCCAAACACCGGCAGTCAAGGCCCGGCGGTGTAGGGTGTGGTCGGCATTCCCATAGATCTCCTGAAAGGCGTATTGACCTGGTGTAATCGCCGAGACGCGAACCCAACCCTCATAGGGCGCGCCACCTGGCCCTCCCGCGCCATTGCTGACGAAATAGAGGGCCGTCACTGCGTTCAGGCTACCGATGTCAACATCACTGACCGCATAGGCGGCCCCGCCCCAGCCGAACGCTCCGACCTTCATCAGCGCATCAGGCGTTTCATCGTGCAGATGAACCTGGACAGCAGCAGTCGCGGCGGTGCCCAGTCCGAGGTTATTCCGAGCCTCGACCACATCCGCGACATCGCCCAGGTTTTCGCTGACTGCCAGGGCATCGGTGATGCCGTAGCCGGCCAGGGTGGTCGGGTTGGTGCCAGCGATCACACGCCCAAGGGCATCGACGGTGACACTGCGAAACGTGCCCACACCGGCCCCACTGCCGCCCGCGATCATTTCAAACTGCAAACCGGTGGTGCCGAGGGTGATCGGCGCGTCGGTGACCAACTGCCAGAGGCTGTCGCCGTTGGTCGTGCCCTGCTCGATGTGGATAAACAACCCAGGGGTCACTTCCAGGCTGTTGTCGGCATCGGCTGCTCGCATCCAGCTTTCGGTGCTGACGACATACAGGCCGTTGTCCTGCGCCTCTGCCTGGGCGGTCACCAGCACCCGGTCACCGACGACCACGGCCACGTCATCGATGGTCTGCAGATTGCTCAGGGCAATGACGGCGGTGGCCGCCACCCGCGCTGACTGCTTGTGATCCAGCTTGGCCAACGCCTCACTGATCGCCAGATCGACGTATTCACGCGTGGCCAGCACCACGGCCGGGTCGATCTTCAGCACAATGTTCGCCGAGCTGCTGACGATGAAATTCATCCGCACCACTTGGGTCTTGCCACTGCCTTGGGCCAACAACGGTTTATAGCTCGGCGCGCAGTTGGCCACCGCCACCAGGTCGCCGTCGACATCGTACAGGCCAATCTCGCGAATCCATTCACCGCCGACTTCTGGCGGGATGATCTGTTCGGTGATTACCGTGTTGGGATTGGCCGCATCGACGCGGATCTGGTTGATCGGCGCCCGGCGCCATTCGTGGATCAACTCGGTTTGCAGACGATCCGGGATCGGGTCGGTGCCGTTGGCATCGCCCAGGCCCATCTCGGTGAACATCCAGTCCAGGCCCATGGCGATGGCATTGGCGTGTTTGGCTTCACCGACCGCCGTGAGAATGGCAAAAAACTGACTGGTCTTATCAATCATAGGGATAAACGTCCAAAGTATCGGTTTCATCGACGCAAAGCGCCGGGCCAAAGCTGCCGGTCACGTCGATGTCTTGCGGGGCCGGGGGGTACACGTCGATCTCTTCGCCCTCGTAGACAGACACGGCAATGCCCAGCACGCCCTCGGTCTGCAGACTGAGCGCCAGGTTGGTCATGTGTCGGCTGACCGGGCGGGCGTCGTCGATCAACCACGCCAGTTCCTCGTACAGTTCCTCGGTGATGCCGGCGTCATTCAGGCCGACCTCCAGGGCGAAGGTGCCGGGCTCGCCTTCCGGCACGGTGTCGAACCATTCCACGACGTCGATCAGGTAGCCCAAGGGCTCGACCACCCGCCGCAACGCACCGATGGTGCCTTTGCGCGCGTGCACGTCGTACGCCGAACGGATCGCCGTGCGCTTGGCCTCTTGGGTCCAGTTGTTGTTCCAGCGGTCCACCGACCATGCCGACGCCAGATACGGCAACAGGTGTTCAGGGCAGGTATCGGCGTTGTACAAACTGCGCAGCGGAATCAGCGTGTTTTCATAGTTGGCCGCTTCCACGGCCAGCTCCAGCGGCGTGCTGTTGAGCGGCAGCTGAGTACTCATGTCAGGCCCCCAGGATCACGCTGTAGCCCGTGCAATACGCTGCCTCGGCCTTAGTCGGCTTGATATCGGTCCAGCCCAACAACTCAACCCGAGCGATGCCGGGAATGTGCAATTGCGCATCGATGCCTGAACGCGCCACCTCGAGACCCAGGCGGCGGCGTGGGTTGATCCACTCGCTCAGGCGTTTCTGGCTTTCGGCCAGATAGGCTTCGTTCTCCGGCCCCGGGGTCTGCGGGTACAGCACCGCTTCAATGCGGTAGTCGATGACCACGGCACTCTGTACCGTGAGCCGATCACCCACCGGCCGCACATCCTCATCATTCAGGTACAACCGGACCTGCTCCAGCAGCTCCGGCGTAGCGGCGCCACTGCCTTCGAGGCTGAGCACGGTGACCACCACCACGGCCGGCGACGGGCTTTCGGCCGTGGCGTCGGCCACCAGGCCCGAGGCATTGCGCGCATGGAGGATGTAGCTGTTACGCGGCCCCGCCGTGGTCAGCCCCTCATACGAAAGCTGAACCCGCTCGCGCAGGGCATCGTCTTCCTCAAGCACCTGCGGCGTCGGCGGCACCGTGCTCGGATCTCCCGCCTGAATCACCAGGCGTTGCAGGTTGACGTTGGCGGCCAGGTGATCGAGGTCGGCACGTTCGGCGTGGGCCAACAGCAAGGCCTTGCCCGCGTCGTTGACCCGCGCCCGGTTCTGCAAGGCGCCATACGCGGCCTGCTCGATCAGCTTGAGCACCGGATCACTCTCCAGCTCTGCGCTCCAGTTGTCGCCCATGCTCAGGCGGAAGGCTTCGAGCTTCTCCTGGTACACCGCTTCAAAGTCGAGGTCTTCCAGTACTTGTGGCGGCGGCAGGGCCGCCAGTTCCATGGTCATGCGGACACCTCCAAAGACACTTCGCTGCCCAGGTACTGCCCGGTCAGCTCAAAGGTGATACGTCCGTCGAGGATGGCCACGGCGCGCACTCGCCCGAGTTTCAGGCGTGGCTCCCAGCGCCCCAGCGTGCTGGCCACTTCCGCCTGCACGGCACTTTTCCAGCCGTCATTCACCGGCAGGTCGACAAAGCGCCGCAGCTTGCTGCCGTACTCCGGGCGCATGCGTCGGCTGCCCAAGGGCGTGGACAAGATGTCCTCGATGGATTGGCGCAGGTGATCGAGGCCGGAAATGAGTTGGCCGGTGCGGCGGTCCAGTCCGATCATCCCAATCATGGGATCAGCCCTCGACCGCGACAAAATCCTTGCGGCCATACAAATACTCGAGCGCGACCGTGTCATCCGAGGCCACCGCAACCTGGCCCTTTTCCACTTTCAAGGTGCGCTCGGCTTCCAGCAGAATCAGCACCCGCGAGGTGTACAGCGTGTCGCGAAAGACGCTCAGCGTGGCCGACGCGGGCACTTCGGTGGTGGCCGAGACTTCCTTGGTGTTACTCGCCATGGTTTTTCTCCAGAAATGAAAAAGCCCGCGCGCGGCGGGCTGAAGGTGAATGTTCACTCAATGCGAGTGGTTGCTGCTGTTGCCCCCGGCATCCATGATCGTGCCGGCGCCGGTGATGTCGCCGGACACACTCAACGCACCGTCGATGCTCACCTCACCCGCCAAGTTGATCTGGCTGGCCGTCACCCGGACTTGAGTCGGTGTTACTTCAAACTGCGAGCCACCGACCGTGATGGTCGCGCGGCTGCCGTCGGGTAACGCGATGCTGTAGCTGCCGGCTTGCCAGTCGTAGACCAGTGAGCCGCCATCGTCGAAGTACCAGGCCTCGACGTGATCGCGGTTGTCCGGAGGGACCCCGGCGTTGCCATACAGCCCCGGGATAAAGGTTCCTATGGCTGGATCACCGCTGGGGCTGAACAGCGCGCCCTGCTCATTCAGACTTGGCGCGCGCCAATGACGGGCCTTGCCCGCCGCCAGGCTGTGCCAGCGCACCCAAGCACTGACCCAGGCACCGGCCTTGACCCGCACCCGCCCCGCGCTCAGATCGACGCCGACCACCACACAGGGCATCAGCATCGCCGCGATCATCCGGTCATGTTCGGCGCTGGCGTATCCCATGCCAGATCCTCCGGTTGAAAGTAGTGATCTTCATTGCCGGTACCGGTGCAGCCATCGACATTCAGGTACAGCGTGCCCGGAGGTTCGTCAGGCCAAAGCCACTCGACTTCGCCGAGGTAGATCTGCTGGGTCCACTCCACCATCCACACGGTGTAGCCATCCAGTTCGGGTTTGGTCCAGTCCTGACGCGACGCGACGAACTGCGCCTGTTCGACGTTATCCAGTCCCCAGGTTTGTGCCCGCAACAGAATGGCAAGTTGTGCGGCCAACTGGGCACCGAGTTGCTGATGACGGGCCAACTCGGGCGCGACAATGATCCGTGCTTCAAAGCGCTGGATCAGCACCGTTTCACCGGTGCCGATGTCTTGCCCGGGTTCAAATTCCACCGGCTCGAGAAATACCGCCGGCAACGCTATGCGGTCCTGAATGTCCGGACAGGTCGCCACAAACCGCACCGAGGGCAGTGCCTGGCGGATGTGGTCCTCGATGGCGGCGTACAACGCATCCAGCGAAAAGGCAGGATCAGACACGGGCGCTCCCCTTCAGGTATTTGTGCAGTTCAAAGTTCATTTCTTGCCTGAACACGACCAGTAGACGCTCGTCGGCCTTGTTGGCCCAGGTGTAAAACGGACCTTCAACGTCTTCGAGCGAGACCTTGGCCTTGGCCAGCGGAAAGCGATTGTCGTTTTCCGCGATCCAGCCCGAACTTGTGCCGCCACCCGCGGACGCGCTGCTGCCGGGATAGTCATCCGGGTTAAAATGTTTGCTGGAAGTGCGAATCCAGATGTCTGCCTTGTTGCCATACACGCGCTTGTAAAAGGCGCCCTGATAACGCCGCCCCGCCACCGAGACACCGGCCTTGCCCTGACGGGGATTACCGACCCGGCTGGCCTCCATCGGGTTGGTGCCGAACCAGAGTTTGCCCAACTGGCCCTGGCCTTTGATGGGATAGCTGCGCAAGCGCTGGCGCACCGCGCGGACGGCAATCCGCTCCTGCTTGCTGACATCGCGCGCCATGTGTGTGGCCAGCCAACCCAATGTCTTGTTGATCGCCCGCCGTTGCGCCGCAGCAGCGGCCTTGGGCATCACCTTGGCCAGTTGTTTAAAAGCCTGCATATCGTCCGCGGAAAACTGCAGAGAAACCGGCACGGCACTCATGCTTTTAACCTCAACGACAAGGCCACCAGACCATCACCCGCCGGTTCCAGGTGAATCAGGGTGTACTCGCCGCCACCGTCCAGGATGGGCAACTCGATCTGCACCGTTTGCGCTTTTTCCACGCCCGCGGCATCGGCCACCCGAATGTGAAAACACGGCTCGCGCAGACCGGTGTTCAAGCGGCCGATCTTGGGTTGCAGCCAAGGCGCTGAGAACATGCCCAGCACGCGACGGCCTTCGATGAAGCCGACGTC
>NZ_JAGYGG010000052.1:0-30563 GCF_019947335.1 Pseudomonas sp. BF-R-24 | reverse complement strand
TTATCATTCAACATCGATGTTGACTGACCCACCGCTTTCGCGAGCAAGCCCGCTCCCACATTTGACTGTATTTCAACACTGGAAACCGAGGAAACCATATGGATTGGCAACCCCACATCACCGTCGCCACCATCGTCGAAGACAACGGCCGCTTCCTGATGGTCGAGGAATTCAAGCACGGACGCGTGGTGCTCAATCAGCCCGCCGGCCATCTGGACCCGAACGAAACCCTGACCGAAGCCGCCGTGCGCGAAACCCTCGAGGAAACCGGCTGGGACGTCGAACCGACCGGCGTACTGGGCATTTACCTCTACACCGCCCCGAGCAATGGCGTGACCTACCAGAGGGTCTGCTTCATCGCCAAACCACTGAAACACCACGCGGATTATCAACTGGATGACGGCATCGTCGGCGCCAAGTGGTTGACCCGCGAGGAATTAATCGAGCAGCGCGACAACTGGCGCAGCGAGCTGATCATCCGCTGCATCGACGACTATCTGGCAGGCCAACACTTCGGCCTCGAATTGATCCGTCCTTCTCTTTAGCCTTGCGGGCCTGAGCCTGCTAGAATCGCGTCCTTTTTCAAGACACTCATTGAATCCCTATGCGTGATCCAGCCCCTTCTGACACACAAAAGAAGCGCGTCATTGTCGGCATGTCCGGCGGCGTGGACTCTTCCGTTTCCGCCCTCCTGCTGATCGAGCAGGGTTATGAGGTGGAAGGCCTGTTCATGAAGAACTGGGAAGAAGACGATGGAACGGAATACTGCACCGCCATGGATGACCTGGCGGACGCCCAGGCCGTGTGCGACAAGATTGGCATCAAGCTGCACACCGCCAACTTCGCCGCCGAGTACTGGGACAACGTGTTCGAGCATTTCCTGGCCGAATACAAGGCCGGACGCACGCCGAACCCGGACATCCTGTGCAACCGCGAAATCAAGTTCAAGGCGTTCCTCGACTACGCCATGATGCTTGGCGCCGACCTGATCGCCACCGGCCACTACGTGCGTCGTCGCGACATCGATGGTCGCACCGAACTGCTCAAGGGCCTGGACCCGAACAAGGACCAGAGCTACTTCCTGCACGCCGTCGGTGGCGAACAGATCGCCAAGACCCTGTTCCCGGTCGGCGAGCTGGAAAAACCGCAAGTGCGCGCCATTGCCGAGAAGTACGAGCTGGCGACCGCGAAGAAAAAGGATTCCACCGGGATCTGCTTTATCGGCGAACGCCGCTTCAGCGACTTCCTCAAGCAATACCTGCCGGCCCAGCCAGGCGAGATCAAGACCACCGAAGGCGAAGTCATCGGTCGTCACCACGGCTTGATGTACCACACCATCGGCCAGCGTCAGGGGCTGGGTATCGGCGGCCTGAAAGACGCCGGCGACGAGCCGTGGTATGTGCTGATCAAAGACCTGGAACACAACGAACTGATCGTTGGCCAGGGCAATGATCACCCTTACCTGTTCTCCCGCGCCCTGCTCGCCTCGGACATCTATTGGGTCAACCCGGTCGATTTGACCGAGCCGCGCAAACTGACCGCCAAGGTGCGTTATCGCCAGAGCGACCAGCCCTGCACCCTGGAAAAAACCGCCACAGGTTATCGCGCGACCTTCGATGATCCGCAACGCGCGGTCACTCCGGGCCAGTCCGTGGTGTTCTATGACGGTGAAATCTGCCTCGGCGGCGGCGTGATTGAAGTAGCCGAGCCGTGGACGAGCAAGGGCCAGGCCCTATGAACCCGATTCAGGAGCAACTGACGGCACTGGGCGGGGTGTTTCTCGCCGCGGTGCTGGTGGACAGGATCGCCAAGACCGGCCAGACCAACGAAGCCGGCCTGAGCTGCATGCTCGGCAGCCTGCTGATCCGCGACCCCAAGGACACGCTGGAAGTCTATGGTGGCGACGACATCAACCTGCGCGAAGGCTACCGCGCGCTGATCGGCGCCCTCGAACGCGACCCAAGTGCCCTGCAGCGCGAGCCACTGCGTTATGCCTTGGCCATGCTCGGCCTTGAGCGTCAGCTGGCCAAACGTGGGGACATGCTCGATGTGATCGGCAAACGCCTGCCGCAGATTCAGTCCCAGGTCGAACACTTCGGCCCGGCCCACGAAAACGTGATCGCCGCCTGCGGCGCGCTGTATCAGGACACCCTGAGCACCCTGCGCCAGCGCATTCAGGTGCACGGCGACATGCGCAACCTGCAACAACCGAGCAACGCCTCGAAAATTCGCGCCCTGCTGCTGGCCGGCATTCGCTCAGCACGCCTGTGGCGGCAATTGGGCGGTCATCGCTGGCAACTGGTGATCAGCCGCCGCAAATTGCTCAAAGAGCTTTACCCCTTGATGCGTAACGAATAACCCGCATCGACAGAACCGAACTCAGCAATACGCGTAATACGCCGGTCAGTTGGCGACGGACCGGCGGATTTTTTCATGTATGATACGCGCCCCATTTCGTTGCCCGACTGTCCGAGAACACCCCATGCAGCTTTCTTCGCTCACTGCGGTTTCCCCTGTTGACGGCCGCTACGCCGGCAAAACCCAGGCCCTGCGCCCAATTTTCAGCGAGTACGGCCTGATCCGTGCCCGCGTTCTGGTTGAAGTGCGCTGGCTCCAGCGCCTGGCCGCTCACCCTGCCATCAGTGAAGTGCCGGCGTTCTCCGCCGAAGCCAACGCTGCGCTCAACACTCTGGCGGAAAACTTCTCTCTGGAGCACGCCGAGCGCGTCAAAGAGATCGAGCGCACCACCAACCACGACGTCAAGGCCATCGAGTACCTGCTCAAAGAGCAAGCGGCCAAGCTGCCGGAGCTGGCCAAGGTCAGTGAATTCATCCACTTTGCCTGCACCAGCGAGGACATCAACAACCTGTCCCACGCCCTGATGCTGCGCGAAGGCCGTGATGACGTGATGCTGCCGCTGATGCGCCAGACTGCCAACGCCATCCGCGAACTGGCCATCCGTTTCGCCGACGTGCCGATGCTGTCGCGCACCCACGGTCAGCCGGCCTCGCCGACCACCCTGGGCAAAGAGCTGGCGAACGTGGTTTACCGCCTGGAGCGCCAGATCGCTCAAGTCGCTGCCGTTCCGCTGCTGGGCAAGATCAACGGCGCTGTCGGCAACTACAACGCCCACCTGTCGGCCTACCCTGAGATCGACTGGGAAGCCAACGCCCGCGCCTTCATCGAAGACGAGCTGGGCCTGGGCTTCAACCCGTACACCACGCAGATCGAACCGCACGACTACATTGCCGAGCTGTTCGACGCGATCGCCCGCTTCAACACCATCCTGATCGACTTCGACCGCGACATCTGGGGCTACATCTCCCTGGGTTATTTCAAACAGCGCACCATCGCTGGCGAAATCGGTTCGTCGACCATGCCGCACAAGGTCAACCCGATCGACTTCGAAAACTCCGAAGGCAACCTGGGTATCGCCAACGCACTGTTCCAGCACCTGGCGAGCAAACTGCCGATCTCCCGCTGGCAGCGCGACCTGACCGACTCCACCGTACTGCGCAACCTCGGTGTTGGCTTCGCCCACAGCGTGATCGCGTACGAAGCCAGCCTCAAGGGCATCAGCAAGCTTGAGCTCAACGAGCAGAAGATTGCCGCTGACCTGGACGCCTGCTGGGAAGTACTGGCCGAGCCGATCCAGACCGTAATGCGTCGCTACAACATCGAAAACCCGTACGAAAAGCTGAAAGAACTGACCCGCGGCAAGGGCATCAGCCCAGAAGCGCTGCAGACTTTCATCGACGGCCTGGACATGCCAGCCGCCGCCAAGGCCGAGCTGAAATTGCTCACCCCGGCGAACTACATCGGCAACGCTGTAGAACAAGCCAAACGCATCTGATCGACCGCTAGACCCTTTATAAGACGCCCGGCCGCGCCGGGCGTTTTTATTCCCGTCTGAAAAGTGCATTTTTTCAATAGGTTACACATGAATCCTGATATTCCTCTTCAACTTCTGGGCGGCATCACGGCACGGGAATTCCTGCGCGACTACTGGCAGAAAAAGCCGCTGCTGATCCGTCAGGCCATTCCTGATTTCGAAAGCCCGATCGACGCCGACGAACTGGCCGGCCTGGCGCTGGAAGAAGAAGTCGAATCGCGACTGATCATCGAGAATGGCGAGCGCCCGTGGGAACTGCGTCGCGGCCCGTTCGCCGAAGATGAATTCAGCAAGCTGCCTGAAACCGACTGGACCCTGCTGGTTCAAGCCGTGGATCAGTTCGTCCCGGAAGTCAGCGAACTGCTGGAAAACTTCCGCTTTCTGCCGAGCTGGCGCATCGACGACGTGATGATCAGCTACGCCGCACCGGGTGGCAGCGTTGGTCCGCACTTCGACAACTACGACGTGTTCCTGCTGCAAGGCCACGGCAAGCGCAACTGGAAGATCGGCCAGATGTGCAACACCGAGAGCCCGATGCTGGCCCACGCCGACCTGCGCATCCTCTCCGAATTCGAAGCCACCGATGAATGGGTGCTGGAACCGGGCGACATGCTCTACCTCCCACCGCGCCTGGCCCATTGCGGCGTTGCCGTTGATGAATGCATGACCTACTCGGTCGGCTTCCGCGCACCGAGCGCCGCTGAAGTGCTGACCCACTTCACCGACTTCCTCAGCCAGTTCCTGTCGGACGAAGAACGCTACACCGACGCCGACGCCTTGCCGACCGCCGATCCTCACCAGATCCAGCGCGACGCACTCGACCGCCTCAAAGGCCTGCTGGCCGAGCACATGAGCGACGAGCGCCTGCTGCTGACCTGGTTCGGCCAGTTCATGACCGAGCCACGCTACCCGGAACTGGTGGTGGGCCCGGAAGACGTCGAAGAAGAGGACTTCATGTCCGCCCTGGAACAAGGCGCGATCCTGATTCGCAACCCGAGCGCACGCCTGGCGTGGTCTGAAGTCGATGACGACCTGCTGCTGTTCGCCAGCGGTCAGAGCCGTTACCTGCCGGGCAAACTGCGCGAATTGTTGAAGATGATCTGCGCCGCCGACGCGCTGCACGCCGACAACCTTGGCGACTGGCTGAGCGACGAAGACGGTCGCGGGCTGCTGTGCGAACTGGTCAAGCAAGGAAGCCTGGGGTTTGCCGATGAATAAGATTCACGTACGTGTCGCAGACTGGCAGAAGGACAACGCCGAGATCCGGCGCATTCGTGAGACGGTGTTCGTCGCCGAGCAATCCGTTCCGCCCGAGCTGGAATGGGATGCCGATGATGTAACGGCCGTGCATTTCCTCGCCCTCGAAGGCGACTTTCCGATTGGCACCGCCCGCCTGCTGCCTGACGGTCACGTCGGCCGGGTATCGGTACTCAAGGACTGGCGCGGCCTGAAAGTCGGCGATGCGCTGATGCACGCAGTGATTGGTGAAGCCGAAGAGCGCGGGCTGAAGCAGCAGATGCTCAGCGCCCAGGTACAAGCCACGGCGTTCTATGAGCGGCTGGGCTTTCACATGGTCAGTGAGGAGTTCCTGGAAGCCGGGATTCCGCACGTGGACATGGTTCGCCATTCGGCATAAGGCCCAGGTGCCGCCATCGCGAGCAAGCTCGCTCCCACATTGGATTTGTGAATTGCTGAAGATTTCAGCAACACCATCGATCCCTGTGGGAGCAAGCTTGCTCGCGATGGCGGCCTGAGGAACACCACAAAACGCCCCGCTATCTTCGGATACCGGGGCGTTTTGCTGTCTACGATTCAACTTACCCCACCCCGGGCCGACAAACTGTAGGAGCGAGCCTGCTCGCGATGGTCTTGAGAACACCGCGGGGTGTCAGACTTCCAGCATTATCGTTCACGCCCATCGCGAGCAAGCTCGCTCCTACAAACCCCGGGCCGACAAAGTGGCAATATCAAGCCTTTAGAACGCGGAGATAACGGACATGTCCCTACGCACCTTGCTCACCACCCTACTGCTCGGCTGCAGTTTTTCGGTGCTGGCTGCCACAGAAATCATCCCCCTCAAATACCACACCAGTGCCGACCTGCTGCCGGTGGCGCAGGATTTCGTCGGCAAGGACGGACAGGTCAGCGCCTATGGCAATCAATTGATCGTCAACGCCGATCAACGCAAGATCGACGAACTTAAAGCCCTTCTTTCCCAACTCGACACCGCACCCAAGCGCTTGCTGATCACCGTCGACACCAGCGACAACAACTTCCAGGGTGACCAGGGTTATTCGGTGAACGGCGCCAAGCCAAGCCAGACCCGCATCATCAACTACACCACCGACAGTCGTGACGGCGGCATTCAGCAGGTGCAGGCCAGCGAAGGCACACCGGCGCTGATCCAGGTCGGCCAGAGCGTGCCGCTGACCAGCTCGCAGACCGATTCCTACGGCGACCTGCGCAGCCAGACCGAATACCGCAACGTCACCCAGGGCTTCTACGTCACCGCAAACGTCACCGGCGACATCGTCCACCTGTCGATCAGTACCAACCGTGACCGCATGAGCCAGGAACGTCCCGATGTAGTGAACGTACAAAGCACCGACACAACCGTCACCGGCCACCTCGGCGAGTGGATCCTGCTGGCCGGGGTCAACGGCCAGACCCAGGCCGACAAACAGGGCCTGACCCGCAGCTACTCGACCCAGAGCCGCAACGACATGACTTTGCGGGTGAAAGTCGACACCTTGGACTAAAGCACCAAAAACTGACTGACGAGTCGTATTAGACCAAAGATGTAGTGCCTTAAAAAAAGCACTACAAAACGTTTGACGAGCCAAAAAAGCGAAGGCATGATGGCCTCGCTCCCGCTAATCAGAGGCCCTGGCAAGGGCCTTCGAGGCGATGTTCGCACCTACCCCGCGAACCGCTTCGTGTCTGTACCGCCCACAAGGTGTGTTTGACGAGGTTGTCGACTGGAACGAAGTTGTCCCGAGGGACGGAAGCGTAATAGGTAACCCGGCACCACACTGATGTTCGCACCAAGGCCCACGACGCCCGAATGCGCCCGCAGTTCGCCTTTACCTGCTCACTTCCCCTCGAGCCGATCGTTCATCCCGTCGCCCTCCCCGCCGAATCCGACTTGACCGCTTAAGCTTCTGGTCAGCGAGCGCAGGAATTTTCCACCGCAGAACAACTTTTCATAAAGACGCGACGAGGTTTATCTCCCATGGCACTGACACGCGAACAGCAAATTGCAGCCCTCGAAAAAGACTGGGCTGAAAACCCGCGCTGGAAAGGCGTGACACGCACTTACTCCGCTGCTGACGTCGTCCGCCTGCGTGGCTCGGTTCAACCTGAGCACACCTTTGCAAAAATGGGCGCCGAGAAGCTGTGGAACCTGGTGACCCAGGGTGCCAAGCCAGCCTTCCGTCCTGAGAAAGATTTCGTCAACTGCATGGGCGCCCTGACCGGCGGCCAGGCTGTGCAACAAGTCAAGGCCGGCATCCAGGCGATCTACCTGTCTGGCTGGCAAGTGGCTGCGGACAACAACTCCGCCGAATCGATGTACCCGGACCAGTCGCTGTACCCGGTGGACTCGGTTCCAACCGTGGTCAAGCGCATCAACAACTCGTTCCGTCGTGCCGACCAGATCCAGTGGAAAGCCGGCAAGAACCCGGGCGACGACGGCTACATCGACTACTTCGCGCCAATCGTGGCTGACGCCGAAGCCGGTTTCGGTGGCGTACTGAACGCTTACGAGCTGATGAAGAGCATGATCGAAGCAGGCGCCGCCGGCGTTCACTTCGAAGACCAGCTGGCTTCCGTGAAGAAATGCGGCCACATGGGCGGCAAGGTACTGGTTCCTACCCAGGAAGCCGTACAGAAGCTGACCGCTGCTCGCCTGGCTGCTGACGTTGCCGGTACTCCGACCATCATCCTGGCCCGTACCGACGCTAACGCCGCTGACCTGCTGACGTCCGACTGTGACCCGTACGACCAGCCATTCGTGACTGGCGAACGTACCCAGGAAGGTTTCTACAAAGTGCGCGCCGGCCTGGATCAAGCCATCGCCCGTGGCCTGGCCTACGCTCCGTACGCCGACCTGATCTGGTGCGAAACCGCCAAGCCGGATCTGGACGAGGCTCGTCGCTTCGCTGAAGCGATCAAGAAGGAATACCCGGACCAACTGCTGTCGTACAACTGCTCGCCTTCCTTCAACTGGAAGAAAAACCTGGACGACGCGACCATCGCCAAGTTCCAGCGCGAACTGTCCGCCATGGGTTACAAGCACCAGTTCATCACCCTGGCCGGCATTCACAACATGTGGCACAGCATGTTCAACCTGGCGCACGACTACGCCCGCAACGACATGACTGCCTACGTGAAGCTGCAAGAGCAGGAATTCGCTGACGCCTCCAAGGGTTACACCTTCGTGGCGCACCAGCAGGAAGTGGGCACCGGCTACTTCGACGACATGACCACCGTGATCCAGGGTGGCTCGTCCTCGGTAACCGCACTGACCGGTTCGACTGAAGAAGAACAGTTCCACTGATCTGCTTCGCCTGAGACATCAGCCGCTGCGGACCGAATAGAAAGCTAACCGCAGCGCTGCACCTCTGACGCCCCGACTGGTTCGGGGCGTTTTTTTGTCTGCGATTCAATGAGCGCCCCCCCCTGCAGGAGCGAGCCTGCTCGCGATGACCCTGAGGACGCCGTGGGGTGTCAGGACCCCAGCGTCATCGTTGACCACCATCGCGAGCAGGCTCGCTCCTACAGGGGATGGTGGTGACCTGGAAAAACATTGATCCAGAGCGCTACGACCGTCAGAAAAATCCGCTAAAACGCTCTCCGCCGCTACTTGCTGTAACGCCCATATAAGACAACTTCCGGAGTATCCGAAGGATAAGCAGTTTAAAAATCAAGCCAAACAATATTGATTATCATTTAGCGCAAACTATGTTCGTTACATTCCCTACAAAACATAATTGACGAAATGCCGGCTAATGCCCAAGGCGCAAGGCCTGCGGGGCTTTTGAAGCGCGCTATGTCCTTATTCCTATAAATAATTTCGCTATAGGAATTTTACTTGCCGGGTGTTTAGCCATAAAATCAGCGGGATTGATTGCTGCGACATATCGTCACTGCTTTTGTTTCTTTTCAAGCTCAGAGACCTTTGCTCTCTGTTAAGGATTACCAGCATGCCCGAAGCGACAGGACTCATGGCCCACAACTGGGGCTTTGCCATTTTCCTTCTAGGCGTCGTCGGCCTCTGTGCCTTCATGCTGGGCGTCTCCAGCCTCCTTGGGTCAAAAGCCTGGGGCCGCAGCAAAAACGAACCGTTCGAGTCCGGCATGCTACCTACAGGTGGCGCCCGCTTGCGGCTCTCAGCCAAATTCTATCTGGTCGCGATGTTGTTCGTGATCTTCGATATCGAAGCCCTCTTTCTCTTTGCATGGTCTGTGTCCGTCCGCGAAAGCGGCTGGACCGGATTCGTCGAAGCTCTCGTTTTCATAGCAATTCTGTTGGCAGGCCTTGTCTACCTATTCCGAGTGGGCGCCCTTGACTGGGCTCCGGAAGCTCGGCGCAAGCGGCAAGCGAAGCTGAAACAATGAGGCTTTGGCAATGCAATACAATCTCACCAGGATCGACCCCGATGCTCCTAACGAGCAGTATCCGATTGGCCAGCGGGAAACCGTTTCCGATCCGTTAGAAGATCAAGTCCACAAAAACATTTTCATGGGCAAGCTCGAAGACGTGCTTAACGGCACGATCAACTGGGGGCGCAAGAACTCCCTGTGGCCGTATAACTTCGGTCTTTCGTGCTGCTACGTGGAAATGACCACCGCCTTCACGGCGCCCCACGACATCGCGCGCTTTGGCGCCGAGGTTATCCGGGCATCGCCGCGCCAGGCGGATTTCATGGTTATCGCCGGTACCTGCTTCATCAAGATGGCGCCGATCATTCAGCGTCTCTACGAGCAAATGCTCGAACCTAAATGGGTCATCTCCATGGGTTCGTGCGCCAACTCCGGTGGCATGTACGACATCTACTCCGTCGTTCAAGGGGTGGACAAGTTCCTGCCCGTGGACGTCTACGTGCCTGGCTGCCCGCCCCGCCCTGAGGCTTTCCTGCAAGGCTTGATGCTGTTGCAGGAGTCGATTGGACAGGAGCGTCGCCCGCTTTCCTGGGTCGTTGGTGATCAAGGCGTCTATCGCGCCGAGATGCCTTCCGAGAAGGAAAAGCGCCGCGAACAGCGAATCGCAGTCACCAACCTGCGCAGCCCCGACGAAGTCTGATCCAGATCTGCTTCTTAAATAGAACGAGAACCTGGCTTCATTCTTTACGTTGACCGAAAGCGATAAATAACCATGACTACAGGCAGTGCTCTGTACATCCCGCCTTACAAGGCAGACGACCAGGATGTGGTCGTCGAACTGAACAACCGTTTTGGCCCGGAGGCGTTCACCGCCCAGCCGACCCGCACCGGCATGCCGGTGCTTTGGGTTGCCCGCGCCAAACTCGTCGAAGTCCTGACCTTCCTGCGTAACCTGCCCAAGCCGTACGTCATGCTCTATGACCTGCACGGCGTGGACGAACGTCTGCGCACCAAGCGTCAAGGGCTGCCGAACGGCGTCGACTTCTCCGTGTTCTATCACTTGATGTCGATCGAACGTAATAGTGACGTAATGATCAAGGTTGCCTTGTCCGAGGGCGACCTCAGCTTGCCGACCGTCACCAGCATCTGGCCGAACGCCAACTGGTACGAGCGCGAAGTCTGGGACATGTTCGGCATCGACTTCAAAGGTCACCCTCACCTGTCGCGCATCATGATGCCGCCGACCTGGGAAGGTCACCCGCTGCGCAAGGACTTTCCGGCCCGTGCCACCGAGTTCGACCCGTTCACCCTGAACCTGGCCAAGCAACAGCTCGAGGAAGAGTCCGCGCGCTTCAAGCCGGAAGACTGGGGCATGAAGCGTTCCGGCCCGAACGAGGACTACATGTTCCTCAACCTCGGCCCGAACCACCCGTCCGCGCACGGTGCGTTCCGCATCATCCTGCAGCTGGACGGTGAAGAGATCGTAGACTGCGTACCGGACGTCGGTTACCACCACCGTGGTGCCGAGAAGATGGCCGAACGTCAGTCCTGGCACAGCTTCATCCCGTACACCGACCGTATCGACTACCTCGGCGGCGTGATGAACAACCTGCCGTACGTGCTTTCGGTCGAGAAGCTGGCCGGCATCAAGGTACCGGAGAAGGTCGACGTCATCCGCATCATGATGGCCGAGTTCTTCCGGATCACCAGCCACCTGCTGTTCCTGGGTACCTACATCCAGGACGTCGGCGCCATGACCCCGGTGTTCTTCACCTTCACCGACCGCCAGCGCGCGTACACGGTGATCGAAGCCATTACCGGTTTCCGCCTGCACCCGGCCTGGTACCGCATCGGTGGCGTCGCCCACGACCTGCCGCGTGGTTGGGAAAAACTGGTCAAGGATTTCGTCGAGTGGATGCCCAAGCGTCTGGACGAATACCAGAAAGCCGCACTGGACAACAGCATCCTGCGTGGCCGGACCATCGGCGTCGCCGACTACAACACCAAAGAGGCCCTGGAATGGGGCGTCACCGGTGCCGGCCTGCGTTCGACCGGTTGCGATTTCGACTTGCGTAAAGCACGCCCGTACTCGGGCTACGAGAACTTCGAATTCGAAGTGCCGCTGGCCGCCAACGGCGATGCCTACGACCGCTGCATCGTGCGTGTCGAGGAGATGCGCCAGAGCATCAGGATCATCGACCAGTGCCTGCGCAACATGCCGGAAGGTCCGTACAAGGCGGATCACCCGCTGACCACGCCGCCGCCGAAAGAGCGCACCCTGCAGCACATCGAAACCTTGATCACGCACTTCCTGCAGGTTTCGTGGGGCCCGGTCATGCCGGCCAACGAATCCTTCCAGATGATCGAAGCGACCAAGGGCATCAACAGTTATTACCTGACGAGCGATGGCGGCACCATGAGCTACCGCACCCGGATTCGTACCCCAAGCTTCCCGCACTTGCAGCAGATCCCTTCGGTGATCAAAGGCAGCATGGTCGCGGACTTGATTGCGTACCTGGGTAGTATCGATTTCGTTATGGCCGACGTGGACCGCTAAGCATGAACAGCACGCTTATCCAGACAGACCGTTTCACCTTGAGTGAAACCGAGCGCTCGGCCATCGAGCACGAGCTGCATCACTACGAAGACCCGCGCGCGGCGTCGATCGAAGCCCTGAAGATCGTCCAGAAGGAACGTGGCTGGGTGCCGGACGGCGCCCTGTACGCCATCGGCGAGATCCTCGGCATCCCGGCCAGCGACGTTGAAGGCGTGGCGACGTTCTACAGCCAGATCTTCCGTCAGCCAGTGGGCCGTCACATCATCCGCGTCTGCGACAGCATGGTCTGCTACATCGGCGGCCACGAGTCCGTGGTCAGCGAAATCCAGAGCAAGCTCGGCATCGGCCTGGGTCAGACCACCGCCGACGGTCGTTTCACCCTGCTGCCGGTCTGCTGCCTCGGCAACTGCGACAAGGCGCCGGCGTTGATGATCGACGACGACACTTTCGGTGATGTGCAGCCTGCAGGCGTTGCCAAATTGCTCGAGGGCTACGTATGACCCTGACTTCCTTCGGTCCGGCCAACCGCATCAAGCGTTCGGCCGAGACTCACCCGCTCACCTGGCGTCTGCGTGACGACGGCGAAGCCGTATGGCTCGACGAGTACCAGGCCAAGAACGGTTACGCCGCTGCGCGCAAGGCCTTCGCCGACATGGCCCAGGACGACATCGTCCAGACCGTGAAAGACTCCGGCCTCAAAGGCCGCGGCGGTGCAGGCTTCCCCACTGGCGTGAAGTGGGGCCTGATGCCCAAGGACGAATCCATCAACATCCGCTACCTGCTGTGCAACGCGGATGAAATGGAGCCCAACACCTGGAAAGACCGCATGCTGATGGAGCAACTGCCCCATCTGCTGATCGAAGGCATGCTGATCAGTGCCCGCGCACTGAAAACCTACCGTGGCTACATCTTCCTGCGTGGCGAATACACCACCGCCGCCAAGCACTTGAACCGTGCTGTGGAAGAAGCCAAGGCAGCCGGCCTGCTGGGCAAGAACATCCTGGGTTCGGGTTTTGATTTCGAGCTGTTCGTTCACACCGGCGCCGGGCGTTATATCTGCGGTGAAGAAACCGCACTGATCAACTCCCTCGAAGGCCGTCGCGCCAACCCGCGCTCCAAGCCGCCCTTCCCTGCCGCCGTTGGCGTGTGGGGCAAGCCGACTTGCGTGAATAACGTCGAAACCCTGTGCAACGTGCCGGCGATCATTGCCGACGGCGTGGACTGGTACAAATCGTTGGCTCGCGAAGGCAGCGAAGACATGGGCACCAAGCTCATGGGCTTCTCCGGCAAGGTCAAGAACCCGGGTCTGTGGGAACTGCCGTTCGGCGTCACCGGTCGCGAGCTGTTCGAAGACTACGCTGGCGGCATGCGCGACGGTTACAAGCTCAAGGCCTGGCAGCCTGGCGGCGCCGGTACCGGTTTCCTGTTGCCGGAACACCTGGACGCACAAATGTACGCCGGCGGCATCGCCAAAGTGGGCACCCGCATGGGTACCGGCCTGGCCATGGCGGTGGACGACAGCGTCAACATGGTGTCCCTGCTGCGCAACATGGAGCAGTTCTTCGCTCGCGAATCCTGCGGCTTCTGCACCCCTTGCCGCGATGGCTTGCCATGGAGCGTCAAGCTCCTGATGGCCATCGAGAACGGTGAAGGCCAGCCAGGCGACATCGAGACCCTGCTGGGTCTGGTCGGTTTCCTCGGCCCAGGCAAGACCTTCTGTGCTCACGCACCGGGCGCCGTGGAGCCGTTGGGCAGCGCAATCAAATACTTCCGCCATGAGTTCGAAGCCGGTATCGCGCCAGTCAGCGCCGCCGTCCCGCCTCTGGCAAGGCCGATCGTAGTCGGCGCGTAAACGCTTAAAAAAGCGAAGGGTCCGTGCCCTTCGCTTTTCGTGTGATGACGCCTTTAACGGCTGTGTTGATTCACGCGGATAACAAGATTCCATTAGCCACGCCCGCTGACACCGGGCCAACGAAGAACTTTGAACCATGGCCACTATCCACGTAGACGGCAAAGCGCTCGAAGTCGATGGGGCAGACAACCTGTTACAGGCATGTCTGTCTCTGGGCCTCGATATTCCGTATTTCTGCTGGCACCCTGCCCTCGGCAGCGTTGGCGCTTGCCGCCAGTGCGCGGTCAAGCAGTACACCGACGAGAACGACACCCGTGGTCGTATCGTGATGTCCTGCATGACCCCTGCCACCGACAACACCTGGATCTCCATCGAAGATGAAGAATCCAAGGCCTTCCGCGCCAGTGTTGTCGAATGGCTGATGACCAACCACCCTCACGACTGCCCGGTCTGTGAAGAAGGCGGTCACTGCCACCTGCAAGACATGACGGTAATGACCGGCCACAACGAGCGCCGTTACCGCTTCACCAAGCGTACCCACCAGAACCAGCAACTGGGCCCGTTCATTTCCCACGAAATGAACCGCTGCATCGCCTGCTACCGCTGCGTGCGCTTCTATAAGGACTACGCCGGCGGCACCGATCTTGGTGTGTTTGGCGCCCACGACAACGTGTACTTCGGTCGCGTTGAAGACGGCACCCTGGAAAGCGAGTTCTCCGGCAACCTCACCGAGGTCTGCCCGACCGGTGTATTCACCGACAAGACTCACTCCGAGCGTTACAACCGTAAATGGGACATGCAGTTCTCGCCGAGCATCTGCCATGGCTGCTCCAGCGGTTGCAACATCTCCCCGGGCGAGCGTTACGGCGAACTGCGTCGTATCGAAAACCGTTTCAACGGTTCGGTGAACCAGTACTTCCTGTGCGACCGTGGCCGTTTCGGCTATGGCTACGTCAACCGCGAAGACCGCCCACGCCAACCGCTGCTGGCCAACGGCACCAAGCTGAGCCTCGACGAAGCGCTGGATAAAGCCGCCGACCTGCTGCGCGGTCGCAACATCGTCGGTATCGGTTCGCCCCGCGCCAGCCTCGAAAGCAACTACGCGTTGCGCGAACTGGTCGGTGCCGAGCACTTCTACTCCGGTATCGAAGCTGCCGAGCTGGAGCGCATCCGCCTGGTCCTGCAAGTGCTCAAAGACAGCCCGCTGCCAGTACCGAACATGCGCGACATCGAAGACCACGACGCCGTGTTCGTCCTCGGTGAAGACCTGACCCAGACTGCTGCGCGCATGGCCCTGTCCCTGCGTCAATCGGTCAAGGGCAAGGCCGAAGACATGGCCGACGCCATGCGCGTCCAGCCTTGGCTCGACGCCGCGGTGAAAAACATCGGCCAGCACGCGCTGAACCCGCTGTTCATCGCCAGCCTGGCTGAAACCAAGCTCGACGACATCGCTGAAGAATGCGTTCACGCCGCTCCAGACGACCTGGCCCGCATCGGTTTCGCCGTGGCTCACGCCCTCGACGCCAGCGCTCCAGCCGTTGAAGGCCTGGATGCTGAAGCACTCGAACTGGCCAAGCGCATTGCCGACGCCCTGCTCGCCGCCAAGCGTCCATTGATCATTGCCGGTACCTCGTTGGGTTCCAAGGCGTTGATCGAAGCTGCTGCGAACATCGCCAAAGCGTTGAAGCTGCGCGAGAAGAACGGTTCCATCAGCCTGATCGTGCCAGAGGCCAACAGCCTCGGCCTGGCCATGCTCGGTGGCGAATCGGTCGACGCCGCGCTGCAAGCCGTGATCGATGGCAAAGCCGACGCCATCGTCGTACTGGAAAACGATCTGTATACCCGTACCGACAAGGCCAAGGTCGATGCCGCCCTGACCGCCGCCAAAGTGCTGATCGTCGCCGACCATCAGAAGACTGCCACCAGCGATCGCGCGCACCTGGTTCTGCCAGCCGCCAGCTTCGCTGAAGGCGACGGCACCCTGGTCAGCCAGGAAGGCCGCGCCCAGCGCTTCTTCCAGGTTTTCGATCCGAAGTACATGGACGCGAGCATCCTGGTTCACGAAGGCTGGCGCTGGCTGCATGCCCTGCGCGCGACCCTGCTGAACCAGCCGATCGACTGGACCCAACTGGACCACGCCACCGCCGCCGTCGCTTCCAGCACTTCGATCCTGAATCGCATCGTCGATGCCGCACCGTCCGCCGCGTTCCGCATCAAGGGCATGAAACTGGCCCGCGAACCGCTGCGTTACTCCGGTCGTACCGCCATGCGCGCCGACATCAACGTGCACGAACCGCGCGCCCCGCAAGACAACGACACCGCGTTCAACTTCTCGATGGAAGGTTACTCGGGCTCGGTCGAACCGCGTCAGCAAGTGCCATTCGCCTGGTCTCCGGGCTGGAACTCGCCGCAAGCCTGGAACAAGTTCCAGGACGAAGTCGGTGGTCACATCCGCGCTGGCGACCCGGGCACCCGCCTGATCGAAAGCAGCGGTGACTCGCTGAACTGGTTCGCCAGTGTTCCGCGCGCGTTCAACCCGGCCCAGGGCACCTGGCAGGTCGTGCCGTTCTTCCACCTGTTCGGCAGCGAAGAGAACTCTTCGAAAGCCGCTCCGGTTCAGGAACGCATCCCGGCCGCCTACGTGTCGCTGGCCAAGTCCGAAGCCGACCGCCTGGGTGTCAATGACGGCGCGATGCTGAGCTTGAATGTTGCTGGCCAGACCCTGCGTCTGCCGCTGCGCATCAACGAAGAGCTGGGCGCCGGTCTGGTGGCACTGCCTGCGGGCATCGCCGGCATTCCGCCAGCAATCTTTGGCAAATCCGTTGACGGTCTGCAGGAGGCAGCTCAATGACCTGGTTCACTCCTGAAGTGATCGACATCATCATCACGGTCCTCAAGGCCGTGGTGATTCTGCTCGCCGTGGTGGTTTGCGGTGCCCTGCTGAGCTGGGTCGAGCGTCGTCTGCTCGCCCTCTGGCAGGACCGTTACGGTCCGAACCGCGTCGGTCCGTTCGGCGCGTTCCAGATCGCCGCCGACATGATCAAGATGTTCTTCAAGGAAGACTGGACGCCTCCATTCGCCGACAAGATGATCTTCACCCTGGCACCGGTAGTGGCCATGAGCGCCCTGCTGATTGCCTTCGCGATCATCCCGATCACCCCGACCTGGGGCGTGGCGGACATCAACATCGGTATCCTGTTCTTCTTCGCCATGGCTGGCCTGTCGGTCTACGCGGTGCTGTTCGCCGGCTGGTCGAGCAACAACAAGTTCGCCCTGCTGGGCAGCTTGCGCGCCTCGGCGCAGACCGTGTCGTACGAAGTGTTCATGGGCCTGTCGCTGATGGGCATCGTGATCCAGGTCGGCTCGTTCAACATGCGCGACATCGTTGAATATCAAGCGCAGAACCTGTGGTTCATCATTCCGCAGATCTTCGGTTTCCTGACCTTCTTCATCGCTGGCGTGGCCGTGACTCACCGTCACCCGTTCGACCAGCCGGAAGCGGAACAGGAACTGGCAGACGGTTACCACATTGAATACGCCGGCATGAAATGGGGCATGTTCTTCGTCGGCGAGTACATCGGCATCGTGCTGATCTCGGCGCTGCTGGTGACCTTGTTCTTCGGTGGCTGGCACGGTCCGTTCGGCATCCTGCCGCAGATCCCGTTCATCTGGTTCGCACTGAAAACCGCGTTCTTCATCATGATGTTCATCCTGTTGCGCGCTTCGATTCCGCGCCCACGGTATGACCAGGTGATGGATTTCAGCTGGAAGTTCTGCCTGCCGCTGACCCTCGTCAACATGCTGGTGACCGCTGCGATCGTGTTGCTCAACACGCCCGCCGTCGCGGCTCAGTGAGGATAGAGAATCATGAAGTACATATTTGACATCGTGCATGGCTTCTACACCCAGCTTCGCAGCCTGGTGATGATTTTCGGCCACGCCTTCCGCAAGCGCGACACGCTGCAGTACCCGGAAGAACCGGTCTACCTGCCGCCGCGCTACCGTGGTCGTATCGTCCTGACCCGCGACCCCGACGGCGAAGAGCGTTGTGTAGCCTGTAACCTGTGCGCCGTGGCGTGCCCGGTCGGTTGCATCTCGCTGCAG
The DNA here is from genome assembly GCF_019947335.1 of Pseudomonas sp. BF-R-24. Taxonomy (NCBI): domain Bacteria; kingdom Pseudomonadati; phylum Pseudomonadota; class Gammaproteobacteria; order Pseudomonadales; family Pseudomonadaceae; genus Pseudomonas; species Pseudomonas sp. BF-R-24. Next base: position 12,555 of record NZ_JAGYGG010000052.1, on the reverse strand, counting down.
AAAGCTGAAACCGAAGACGGTCGCTGGTACCCGGACTTCTTCCGCATCAACTTCTCGCGCTGCATTTTTTGCGGCCTCTGCGAGGAAGCCTGCCCGACCACCGCGATCCAGCTGACACCGGATTTCGAAATGGCCGAGTTTAAACGTCAGGACCTGGTTTACGAGAAAGAAGATCTGCTGATCTCCGGCCCCGGCAAAAACCCTGATTACAACTTCTATCGTGTTGCAGGTATGGCGATTGCCGGGAAGCCGAAAGGCTCCGCGCAGAACGAAGCCCAGCCGATCAACGTGAAGAGCTTGCTGCCTTAAGGAAGAAAGATGGAATTCGCTTTCTATTTCGCATCGGGTATCGCTGTGGTGTCCACGCTTCGCGTGATCACCAACACCAACCCTGTGCACGCCCTGCTCTACCTGATCATTTCGCTGATTGCCGTGGCGATGACCTTCTTCGCCCTCGGCGCGCCGTTCGCCGGCGTCCTGGAAGTGATCGCCTACGCTGGCGCCATCATGGTGCTGTTCGTGTTTGTGGTGATGATGCTGAACCTTGGCCCGGCCTCGGTTCAGCAAGAGCGCGTCTGGCTCAAGCCCGGTATCTGGGGCGGCCCGGTCCTCCTCGCTGCGCTGCTGCTGGTGGAACTGCTGTACGTGCTGTTCTCCCACCAGACCGGTGAAGCCATCGGCCATACCACCGTAGACGCCAAGGCCGTGGGCATCAGCCTGTTCGGTCCGTACCTGCTGGTGGTCGAACTCGCCTCGATGCTGCTGCTCGCCGCAGCCGTCACGGCGTTCCACTTGGGCCGCAACGAAGCCAAGGAGCAATGACGATGCCTGCTATCCCCATGGAGCATGGTCTGGCGGTCGCCGGCATCCTGTTCTGCCTCGGTCTGGTCGGCCTGATGGTCCGCCGCAACATCCTTTTCGTGCTGATGAGCCTGGAGGTCATGATGAATGCCTCCGCGTTGGCGTTCATCGTTGCAGGTAGCCGCTGGGCGCAGCCGGATGGACAGATCATGTTCATCCTGGTGATCAGCCTGGCAGCCGCCGAGGCCAGTATCGGCCTGGCGATCCTGCTGCAACTGTATCGCCGCTTCCACACGCTCGATATCGACGCTGCCAGTGAGATGCGCGGATGAATCTTCTCTATCTGACTTTCCTGTTCCCTCTCATCGGTTTCCTGCTGCTGGCGTTTTCTCGCGGCCGTCTCTCGGAAAACCTTTCGGCGCTGATCGGCGTCGGTTCCGTCGGCTTGTCTGCCATCGTCGCGGCTTACGTGATCTGGCAATTCAATGTCGCACCACCTGAAGGCGGCCACTACACCCAGGTGTTGTGGCAGTGGATGGCGGTGGAAGGCTTCACGCCGAACTTCGCGCTGTACCTGGATGGTCTGTCGCTGACCATGCTCGGTGTGGTGGTTGGCGTCGGCTTCCTGATCCACCTGTTCGCGTCCTGGTACATGCGCGGTGAAGACGGTTACTCGCGCTTCTTCGCCTACACCAACCTGTTTATCGCCAGCATGCTGTTCCTGGTGCTGGGCGATAACCTGTTGTTCCTGTACTTCGGCTGGGAAGGCGTGGGCCTGTGCTCCTACCTGTTGATCGGTTTCTACTACAGCAACCGCAACAACGGTAACGCGGCACTCAAGGCCTTTATCGTGACCCGTATCGGTGACGTGTTCATGGCCATCGGCCTGTTCATTCTGTTTGCCCAACTGGGTACGCTGAACGTTCAGGAACTGCTGGTGCTGGCTCCGCAGAAATTCCAGTCCGGCGACTTCTGGATGGTCATGGCCACCCTGATGCTGCTCGGTGGTGCTGTCGGTAAATCCGCGCAACTGCCGCTGCAAACCTGGCTGGCGGATGCGATGGCCGGTCCTACCCCGGTTTCGGCACTGATCCACGCCGCAACCATGGTGACCGCCGGTGTCTACCTGATCGCCCGTACCCACGGCCTGTTCACCCTGGCGCCGGAAATCCTGCACCTGGTCGGCATCGTTGGCGGTGTGACCCTGGTCCTGGCTGGCTTCGCAGCACTGGTCCAGACCGACATCAAGCGTATCCTCGCCTACTCGACCATGAGCCAGATCGGCTACATGTTCCTGGCCCTGGGCGTCGGCGCCTGGGACGGCGCGATCTTCCACCTGATGACCCACGCCTTCTTCAAGGCCCTGCTGTTCCTTGCCTCCGGTGCGGTGATCGTTGCCTGCCACCACGAGCAGGACATCTTCAAGATGGGCGGTCTGTGGAAAAAGCTGCCACTGGCCTACGCCAGTTTCATCGTCGGCGGCGCGGCCCTGGCGGCCCTGCCACTGGTAACCGCAGGCTTCTACTCCAAGGACGAAATCCTCTGGGAAGCGTTCGCCAGCGGCAACAACGGCCTGCTCTACGCAGGTCTGGTCGGCGCATTCATGACTTCGTTGTACACCTTCCGCCTGATCTTCATCGCGTTCCACGGTGAAGCGAAGACCGAAGCCCACGCCGGTCACGGCATCGCTCACTGGCTGCCTCTGTCGGTGCTGATCGTACTGTCGACCTTCGTCGGCGCGATGATCGTTCCACCGCTGCACGGTGTACTACCGCAAAGCGTCGGCCATGCCGGCGGCGAAGCCAAGCACAGCCTGGAAATCGCCTCGGGCGCCATCGCCCTGGCCGGTATCCTGCTGGCCGCGCTGCTGTTCCTCGGCAAGCGTCGCTTCGTCACCGCCATCGCCAACAGCGGCATCGGCCGTTTCCTCTCGGCCTGGTGGTTCGCTGCCTGGGGCTTTGACTGGATCTACGACAAACTGTTCGTCAAGCCATACCTGGCGATCAGCCACATCCTGCGCAAAGACCCGCTCGACCAGACCATCGGTCTGATCCCGCGCATGGCCAAAGGCGGTCACACCGCCCTGAGCCGTACCGAGACTGGTCAACTGCGTTGGTATGCCGCCTCGATGGCTGCTGGTGCCGTGCTGGTTATCGGCGCCGTCGTGCTGGTAGCGGTCTGATATGAACCTTGCGAACTTGCGAAAGGAATTGAGCCCGTCATGATTCTGCCTTGGCTAATCCTGATCCCCTTCATCGGCGGCCTGCTGTGCTGGATGGGTGAGCGCTTCGGCGCCACCCTCCCCCGCTGGATTGCGCTGATCACCATGTCCCTGTTGCTCTCCCTCGGCCTCTGGCTGTGGGCCAACGGTGATTATTCATTTGCCCCGGCGCCTGGCGCCGACCCGACCTGGGCGCTTGAGTTCAAGCACGTCTGGATCCAGCGCTTCGGCATCAACGTGCACCTGGCCCTCGACGGCCTGTCGCTGTTGATGATCATGCTGACCGGTCTGCTGGGTGTCCTCTCGGTACTCTGCTCGTGGAAAGAGATCCAGCGTCACGTGGGCTTCTTCCACCTGAACCTGATGTGGATCCTGGGCGGTGTCGTCGGCGTGTTCCTCGCCCTCGACCTGTTCATGTTCTTCTTCTTCTGGGAAATGATGCTGGTGCCGATGTACTTCCTCATCGCGCTCTGGGGTCACAGTTCTTCGGACGGCAAGAAAACCCGGATCTACGCGGCGACCAAGTTCTTCATCTTCACTCAGGCTTCCGGCCTGATCATGCTGGTGGCGATCCTGGGCCTGGTACTGGTCAACTTCAACGACACCGGCGTAATTACCTTCAACTACGCCGACCTGTTGAAGACCAAGATGTCGATGACCACCGAGTACATCCTGATGCTCGGCTTCTTCATCGCCTTCGCGGTCAAGCTGCCGGTCGTACCGTTCCACTCCTGGTTGCCTGACGCTCACGCCCAGGCGCCGACTGCAGGCTCCGTCGACCTCGCCGGTATCTTGCTGAAAACCGCGGCCTACGGTCTGCTGCGTTTCGCCCTGCCGCTGTTCCCGAATGCTTCGGCCGAGTTCGCGCCGTTCGCAATGGCCCTGGGCCTGATCGGAATCTTCTACGGTGCGTTCCTGGCGTTCGCGCAAACCGACATCAAGCGTCTGATTGCCTTCTCGTCCGTTTCCCACATGGGCTTCGTACTGATCGGCATCTACTCCGGCAGCCAACTGGCGCTGCAGGGCGCGGTGATGCAGATGCTGGCGCACGGTCTGTCGGCGGCGGCACTCTTTATCCTGAGTGGCCAACTGTATGAACGTACCCACACCCGCGACATGCGTGAAATGGGTGGCCTGTGGTCGAAGATCGCTTACCTGCCGGCCCTCAGCCTGTTCTTCGCGGCGGCGTCCCTGGGCTTGCCGGGTACCGGTAACTTCGTCGGTGAGTTCCTGATCCTGATCGGCACCTTCCCGATCGCTCCGTGGGTCACCATCATCGCGACGTCCGGCCTGGTGTTCGGTTCGGTCTACTCGCTGATCATGGTCCACCGTGCCTTCTTCGGCCCGGCCAAGTCGGACGCGGTGCTGCATGGCATGGACGGTCGCGAAATGATCATGGTGGTCGGTCTGGCTGCACTGCTGATCTACATCGGCGTGTACCCACAACCGTTCCTCGATACCTCTGCCGCTACGATGCATGGCGTGCAGCAGTGGCTCGGCACCGCCTTCACTCAACTCGCTTCGGCCCGGTAAGAGCGCTATGGAATTCACGACTCAACACTTTATCGCGCTTGCGCCGTTGTTGATCACCAGCGCCACGATCATCGTGGTGATGCTGGCGATCGCCTGGCGCCGCAACCACTCCCAGACCTTCCTGCTGTCGGTGGCAGGTCTGAACCTGGCGTTGCTGTCGATCCTGCCAGCCTTGAAGGTCGCGCCATTGGCTGTGACCCCACTGCTGCAAATCGATAGCTTCGCTTGCTTGTACATGGCGCTGATCCTGGTCGCCACCCTTGCTTGTGTCACCCTCGCCCACGCCTACCTCGGCGATGGCGGCACGGGTTACCCGGGCAACCGTGAAGAACTGTACCTGCTGATCCTGATGGCCGCCGCCGGTGGCCTGGTGCTGGTCAGCGCGCAGCACCTGGCCGGGTTGTTCATCGGTCTGGAACTGCTGTCGGTGCCGGTCTACGGTCTGGTGGCCTATGCCTTCTTCAACAAGCGTTCGCTGGAAGCCGGTATCAAGTACATGGTGCTGTCGGCTGCCGGCTCCGCGTTCCTGTTGTTCGGCATGGCGCTGCTGTACGCAGACTCGGGTTCCCTGAGCTTCGTCGGCATCGGTCAGGCGCTGGCGGCCACTGGTCTGCCAAGCTCGCTGGCGCAACTGGGCCTGGGCATGATGCTGATCGGCTTGGCGTTCAAGCTGTCGCTGGTGCCCTTCCACCTCTGGACTCCAGACGTTTACGAAGGTGCTCCGGCGCCGGTCGCAGCGTTCCTCGCTACCGCTTCGAAAGTGGCTGTGTTCGCGGTGATGGTGCGCCTGTTCCAGATCTCGCCAGCGGCAAGCAGCGGTGTGCTGAGCGACGTGCTGACCATCATCGCCATCGCGTCGATCCTGTTCGGTAACCTGCTGGCCCTGACCCAGAGCAACCTCAAGCGTCTGCTGGGTTACTCGTCCATCGCCCACTTCGGCTACCTGCTGATCGCCCTGGTTGCGAGCAAGGGCCTGGCCGTGGAAGCCATCGGCGTGTACCTGGTCACCTACGTGATCACCAGCCTCGGTGCTTTCGGTGTGATCACCCTGATGTCCTCGCCGTACAAAGGCCGTGACGCAGACGCCCTGTACGAATACCGCGGCCTGTTCTGGCGCCGTCCGTACCTGACCGCCGTGCTGACCGTGATGATGCTGTCCCTGGCCGGTATCCCGCTGACCGCAGGCTTCATCGGCAAGTTCTACATCATCGCCACCGGCGTCGAGTCCCATCAGTGGTGGCTGGTCGGCTCCCTGGTACTGGGCAGTGCCATCGGCGTGTTCTACTACCTGCGAGTGATGGTCACCCTGTACCTGATCGAACCGAACCTGCGCCGCGTCGATGCCCAGCTGCACTGGGAACAACGTGCAGGCGGCGTGATGCTGCTGGCCATCGCGGTACTGGCTTTCTTCCTCGGCCTGTACCCACAACCGCTGCTGAACCTGGTTCAACAGTCGGGCCTGGCGGGTTGATCTCTTAGAGCCATTCAGTAGCAAACAGAAACGGCACCTTCGGGTGCCGTTTTTGCGTTTGATCTTCATATATTTGACCGTCCACTAGAAATCGATTGCCAGAGATGGCCTCTTCGCGAGCAAGCCCGCTCCCACATTAGATCGGCGTCGGCCTCAAGTTTTGTGTTCACTGCAGTTCAACTGTGGGAGCGGGCTTGCTCGCGAAGAGGCCCAATCAGGCACAAAAGAAAACGGCACCTTCCGGTGCCGTTTCGCCTTTCACAACTCCAACGCTTTACTTGCGCGCCGCCTCCCACGACTTCAACAGCTCGGCATAACTCACGGTTTCACCCTGCGGTTTCTCGTTCGCCAGTTTCGGCTTCGGTGCGCCCGGTTGGTCGAACCAGTATTGCGCGTCGCGCTCTGGATTCATTTTCGGGGCGCAGGTGGCTTGTGCCTTCGAGCGTTCCAGACGGGTCATGATTGCGTCCTGATCCTTGGCCAGGCCATCCAGCGCCTCTTGCGGGGTTTTCTCGCCGCTGGCGGCTTCGGCGATGTGGCTCCACCACAACTGCGCCAGGCGAGGATAATCGGGCACGTTGGTTCCGGTCGGGGTCCATTGCACACGGGCCGGGCTGCGGTAGAACTCCACCAGGCCACCGAGTTTCGGCGCCAGGTCGGTCATGGCCTGGGAGTTGATGTCCGATTCGCGGATCGGGGTCAGGCCGACGATGGTTTTCTTCAGCGACACGGTTTTCGAGGTCACGAACTGCGCGTACAGCCAGGCCGCCAGTTTTTGTTTCTCAGGCGTGGACTTCATGAATGTCCAGGAACCGGCGTCCTGATAACCGAGCTTCATGCCCTCTTCCCAGTACGGTCCTTTCGGCGACGGCGCCATGCGCCATTTCGGCGTGCCGTCGGCATTCATCACCGGCAAGCCCGGTTTGGTCATGTCAGCGGTAAACGCGGTGTACCAGAAGATCTGCTGGGCAATGTTGCCCTGGGATGGCACGGGACCTGATTCGGAGAAAGTCATGCCCGCCGCTTCCGGTGGCGCGTACTTCTTCATCCAGTCAACGTACTTGGTGGTCGCATACACTGCTGCCGGGCCGTTGGTGTCGCCACCGCGGGTCACGCTGGAGCCGACCGGATGACAATCCTCGACGCGGATCCCCCACTCGTCCACCGGCAAGCCGTTAGGTATGCCTTTATCGCCAGCGCCTGCCATGGAGAACCAGGCATCGGTGAAACGCCAACCCAGCGACGGGTCTTTCTTGCCGTAATCCATGTGCCCGTAAACGCGCTTGCCGTCGATTTCCTTGACGTCTTCGCTGAAGAATTTGGCGATGTCTTCATAGGCCGACCAGTTCACCGGTACGCCCAACTCGTAGCCGTACTTTTCTTTGAACTTGGCCTTCAGGTCCGCACGCTCGAACCAGTCGGCGCGGAACCAGTACAGGTTGGCGAACTGCTGGTCGGGCAATTGATAGATCTTGCCGTCCGGCGCGGTGGTGAAGGAGATGCCGATGAAGTCCTTGATGTCGAGGGTCGGCGAGGTGAAGTTCTTGCCCTCGTTGGCCATCAGGTCGGTGATCGATTCGGTCTTGCCGTAGCGGAAGTGTGTACCGATCAGGTCCGAGTCGTTGACCCAGCCGTCATAGATGTTCTTGTCCGACTGCATCTGGGTCTGCAGCTTTTCCACCACGTCGCCTTCCTGCAGCAGGTCGTGGGTCAGCTTGATCCCGGTGATCTCGGTGAAGGCCTTGGCCAGCACCTTGGACTCATACTCGTGGGTGGCGATGGTTTCCGACACCACTTTGATGCTCATCCCGCGAAACGGCTCAGCCGCCTTGATGAACCACTTCAGCTCTTCGAGTTGTTGATCGGCCGTCAGGGTGGACGGCTTGAATTCACTGCCGATCCATTTCTTCGCCGCGTCTTCATAGGCATCGGCCCAGGCAGATGCGCTCAAACCGCTGAGTGCCAGCATGGCTGCCAATGAAATGCTATGTCGCAGCTTATTGTTTTTGTCGAACATAGAGACCTCCTTATTGAGTTTCGGAGCAACATTGCCGAGCGATTCGACTAGCCCCAACGCATCACAGCCAACAGCCACACCAGGGACATCGCGAAGGCGACCCAGATGCTCCAGTCGGTGACGCCGATTACCAGCAAATGCAGGTAGGCGCTGCCGAGAAGACCGATGAACAACCGATCGCCACGGGTGGTGGCAATCGGTAGAAAACCTCGCCTGAGCACGCTCGGCGAACGCAATTCCCAGGTGGTCATGCCCACCAGGATCAAGGCAATGACACCGAAGAACGCCGCCGTGGGGACGGTCCAACTCATCCATTCCATCATCAGTTCCTCATACCCGACCCAGGGCAAAGCCCTTGGCCACGTGGTTGCGAACAAACCAGATCACCAACATGCCCGGCAGGATGGTCAACACCCCCGCCGCCGCCAGCACGCCCCAGTCGATACCGGATGCCGAGACCGTGCGGGTCATCACCGCTGCGATCGGTTTGGCGTTCACCGAAGTGAGGGTTCGCGCCAGCAGCAGTTCGACCCAGGAAAACATGAAGCAGAAAAACGCCGTAACGCCGATGCCGGAGCCGATCAGCGGGATGAAAATCTTCACGAAGAACTTGGGAAAGCTGTAGCCATCGATGTAGGCGGTTTCGTCGATCTCCTTGGGCACGCCGGACATGAAGCCTTCGAGAATCCACACCGCCAGCGGCACGTTGAACAGGCAATGGGCCAGGGCCACGGCGATGTGGGTATCGAACAGTCCGATCGAGGAGTACAGCTGGAAGAACGGCAACAGGAACACTGCCGGTGGCGCCATGCGGTTGGTCAGCAGCCAGAAGAACAGGTGTTTGTCACCGAGGAAGCGGTAGCGCGAGAACGCATAGGCCGCCGGCAAGGCCACGGTCAGGGAAATGATCGTGTTCAGGCTCACGTAGTACGCCGAGTTGATGTAGCCGGTGTACCAACTCGGATCGGTGAAGATCACCTTGTAGTTCGCCAGGGTGAAATCCTGCGGAAACAACGTCAGGCCACCGAGGATTTCGCTGTTGCTCTTGAAGGACATGTTCAGCAGCCAGTAGATCGGCACCAGCAGGAACAGGATGTAGATCAGCAGTGGAATCAGCTTTCTCTTGCTCATGATGGCCTCAGCGGTTGGCGTCGGAGTGAGTCATGGCGGTGTAGAACAGCCAGGACACCAACAGGATGATCAGGAAGTACACCAGCGAGAATGCGGCGGCCGGCCCCAGGTCGAACTGCCCGATCGCCATTTGCGTCAGGGTCTGGCTCAAGAAGGTCGTGGAATTGCCCGGACCGCCACCCGTAAGCACGAAGGGCTCGGTGTAGATCATGAAACTGTCCATGAAGCGCAGCATCACCGCGATCAGCAACACACTCTTGAGCTTGGGCAACTGGATATGCCGGAACACCGCCCAGGCCGAGGCACGGTCGATCCGCGCCGCCTGGTAATACACATCCGGAATCGCCCGCAGGCCGGAGAAGCACAACAGCGCCACCAGCGAGGTCCAGTGCCAGACGTCCATCACCAGTACGGTGACCCAGGCGTCCATGGTGTTCGCCGCATAGTTGTAGCTGATGCCCATGGCCTTGAGGCTCGCCCCCAGCAGACCGATGTCGGCCCGGCCGAAGATCTGCCAGATGGTGCCGACCACGTTCCACGGGATCAGCAACGGAATCGCCAGGATGATCAGCACCACCGACGACCAGCGCCCTTTGGTCGGCATGGTCAGGGCAATCGCAATCCCCAGCGGGATTTCGATCAACAGCACGCAGGCCGAGTAGATGAACTGGCGCAGCAACGAGTCGTGCAGGCGCGGATCGAGCAGCACCTGCTTGTACCAGTCGGCGCCGACGAAGTAGCGGCTGGACTGGTCGAAGATGTCCTGCACCGAATAGTTGACCACGGTCATCATCGGGATCACCGCACTGAACGCCACCAGCAGGAACACCGGCAGCACCAGCCACCAGGCCTTGTTGTTCTGCACCTTGTTCATGGCTGCGCCTCTTGGTTGGCATTGGCTTCGAGCAGGAATTCATCGGCGTAGACCATCAGCCACTGCGCCGGAAAACTGATGTAGGCCGTGCCTTGCGGCACCGGCTTGTCTTCGGCCAGGCGCACTTTCAGGGGGACACCATCGAGGTTGAGGGTCATGATCTTGTAGGTGCCCAGGTCTTCGACGTGTACGACCTGTGCCCGCAGCGCGTCATCAAAGGCTTCGTCCCACACATGGACGAACTCCGGACGAATGCCGACCTTCAGGGTTTTCCACTCCGATTCAGCAATACGCTGCTGCATCGCCTCGGACAGCGGCAGGTGAGTCGAGGCGAAACCGACGCCACCCGGTTGCGGCTGCACCTCGATCAGGTTCATCCCGGGGCTGCCAATGAAGTAGCCGACAAAGGTGTGGCTCGGGCGCTCGAACAACTCCCTTGGCGTACCGAATTGCACGATCTGCCCGCCGTACATCACCGCAATCTTGTCGGCGAAGGTCGAGGCCTCCAGCTGATCGTGGGTGACGTAGACCATGGTGATGTTGAACTGTTCGTGGATCTGCTTGAGCTTGCGCCGCAGTTTCCACTTGAGGTGCGGGTCGATCACCGTCAGCGGTTCATCGAACAGGATCGCCGACACGTCGTCGCGCACCAGCCCACGCCCCATGGAGACTTTCTGTTTTTCGTCGGCGGTGAGGTTGCGGGCCTTTTTGCTCAACAGGTTCTGCAGGTCGAGAACTTCGGCGATTTCCTGCACCTTGGTGTGGATCTTCGCCTCGGCCATGCCTTGGTTACGCAAGGGGAACGCGAGGTTGTCGAACACCGTCATGGTGTCGTAGACCACCGGGAACTGGAAAACCTGGGCGATGTTGCGCTTCTCCGGGGTCAGGTTGTTGACCGCTTTGCCGTCGAACAGCACATGGCCCTGGGACGGGCTGAGCAGCCCGGAAATGATGTTGAGCAAGGTCGATTTGCCACAGCCCGATGGGCCAAGCAACGCGTAGGCGCCACCCTGCTCCCAGATGTGGTCCATCTCGCGGATCGCGTAGTCCTCCGGCCCCGTCGGAGTCTTGGTGTAGCTGTGGGCGAGGTTCTGCAAACGGATTTCGGCCATCAGGCAACCCTCGTGACACGCCGGCCCGGCGCCTGGACCAGCCGCCCCTGCGTATCGAACACAAACAGTTTATGGGTCGGGATGTAGATGCGGATCGGCGCATCGACGTCGTATTCGTGAACGCCGGGCAAGTGCAGCACCAGCAGGAAATGCTCGTTGCGCACGTGCAGGAAGGTTTCCGAGCCACTGATTTCCGCGACTTCGACAGTCACCGCCAATTCGAGGTCATCGTCGTTGCTCGGCACCAGCGAGATATGGCTGGGTCGCACGCCGAAACGGAACTCGCCCTCGCCTACCGGGCGCAGATCGACATTCAGCGGGAAGTGCACGAAATTGGCGAAACTCACTTCGTTGCCGGCAATGCGCCCCGGCATCAGGTTGATCGGCGGCTCGGAGAACAGCTCCGCCGCCAGCACCGTTTGCGGCTGATGATAGACCGACGAAGACTGGCCGCTCTGGATCACCCGGCCTTCGTGAAGAATGGTGGTGGTGCCACCCAGGGCCAGGGCCTCGTTGGGCTCGGTGGTGGCGTAGATCGCGATGGTGTGGCGCGCCTTGAACAGCTCGCGCATTTCCTGGCGCAGCTCTTCGCGCAACTTGTAGTCGAGGTTGACCAGTGGCTCGTCGAACAGGATCAGCTCGGCGTCCTTGACCAGCGCCCGGGCCATGGCCGTGCGTTGTTGCTGACCACCGGAAAGCTCCAGCGGATAGCGTTTGAGAAACTTCTCGATGCGCAGCATCTTCGCGGTTTCCAGCACCTTGCTCTGAATTTGCTCGTTGGAAACACCGGCCTGACGCAGCGGCGAGGCGATGTTGTCGAACACCGTCATGGTCGGGTAGTTGATGAACTGCTGATAGACCATCGACACATTGCGCAAGCGCACGGGGCGCTGGGTGACGTCGACGCCATTCATCAGGATGCGGCCGCTGTCGGGCTTGTCCAGACCGGCCATCAGGCGCATCAGGCTGGTTTTGCCGGACAAGGTGCGACCCAGCAAAACGTTGAAGGAACCGGGTTCAAAACTCAGGTTGGCATCGTCGATCCAGGTCTGGCCCTCGACGGTGCGGCTGACGTGTTCCAGGGTGAGTGACATGGCTCGGCCTTTTTCTTATTGGAGTCAAGCGACCGGAGCTGTATAGCGACATTTGTGCCAGAAATTGCAAACGATTGATTCAGTTTGAAATTCCTGAAAATGACTACAGAGTCACGTTCATTGCTGAACACAAATGAACAACCGCGACTGAACAACTGAACACTTCAACGGTTGACAATGAACATTAGTGAACAACACTCTACGGGAGCTTTTTGCCTTTCCCGGAACATGGAAATGGACGCAGATCCTGTGGGAGCGGGCTTGCTCGCGAAGGCGGTGCGTCATTCAGCGAGGATGTGCC
>NZ_JAGYGG010000051.1:0-31025 GCF_019947335.1 Pseudomonas sp. BF-R-24 | reverse complement strand
TCGATCAAATAGTTGGGCTATGTGCTGGAGAGAGTCGCCTTTCTGCCAGTGATCCCACATCAGTTTTTTCTGGCTTTCGGTGTAATAGATCCGAGGTCTCTGCTTCATCTGCAACACTCCTTCTGCTTACACAGAATTTAGTTGTGTTGCATCGACCGGTTGAATCCACAATCAAAAGCGAACCCTCATCGGCCCGGGGTCGCTTGGGACTCCTCAAAATGATGTCGTAACAATGGCATCTCTCGCTAATAGCCAACGCAGACACGTTCTCGCCCATAAAATCCCTCCTGGCCAGCGCTATAAGTAGCAAGCTATTTGTTAACGAAAGTCTGAAGTATTCATTTGAACTTTCAGATTCTTTCAGTGCGCGGCCTGTGCCTAACATCGGCTCCACAGCGAACCAGCCTCTTGGCAGCCTGGCGCCGTCGAAATGCTTTTGCAGTAGGCCTTGGGATTTTTGAGGATCACCGATGAAGCTGGAAATTTTTCGCACGCTGTGGGGTTACACCGCCAGCAAGGCTCAAGCGCTCGAGGAGTTGCTGCAAGCGGGCTTTGATGGCATGGAAGCACGCCTGCCACTGGACGCCCGTGAACGGACCGAATTTGGCGCCTTTCTCCAGGCCAATCGCCTGGGCTATATCAGCACAGTCTTCACCGCGTATGACGTGCTGCCGGACCAGTCGGCGTCCCCCGCCATTCACCTCAATGACCTCGACCAGAAACTCGCCTGGGCCGCTGAACTCGGCCCACGCTTCGTCAACGTGCTGGCGGGCAATGACCGCTGGTCCTTGCCACAGCAAGTGGAGTTTTTCGGCCAGGCGCTGGATCTGGCGCGCAAGCACGGCCAGGTCTGCAGTTTCGAAACCCACCGTTCGCGTTCGCTGTTCAACCCCTGGGTGACCCTGGAGTTGATCCGGCAACTGCCCGATCTGTTGTTCACCAGTGACATCAGCCACTGGGTCGTGACCTGCGAGCGCCTGTTGAATGACCCGGCCGATGACCTGAGCGCTTTCATCGAGCGGGTTCACCATATCCAGGCCCGGGTCGGTTACGACCAGGGCCCGCAGGTTCCGCACCCGGCGGCTCCCGAATATGCAAGGGAACTGGCCTTCCACCAGCAGCACTGGGAAAGCATCTGGCGCTCGCAGCAAACCCGCGGTTACCAGGTCAGCACCCTGACCCCGGAATTCGGTGCCGACGGCTACCTGCATCATTTGCCCTTCACCAATGTCCCGGTCGCCGACCTATGGTCGTTGAACGTGTGGATGGGCCAGACCGAGCGCGAACACTTCGACCGTTTCAGCCACTCAAGCCATCCTTAGGGAGCCGATGCGTCATGCCTGACAATAAAAACAACAGCGCCAGCACTGACACACACAAAGCCAACTTCAACAGCATCCCGGTGGTCAATATCGCCGGTCTGTTCAGCGTTGAACTGGAACACCGCCTGGCCGTGGCCGAACAATTGGGGCGCGCCGCCAGCGAGGTCGGGTTCCTCTACATCACCCATCACGGTATCGACCCGCAACTGATCGCCAACCTGCGCCAGGCTGCCAAGGACTTTTTCGACCAGCCCTTCGACACCAAGATGCAGCACTACATCGGCACCTCGCAAACCCACAAGGGATTTGTGCCCGAAGGCGAAGAGGTCTATTCCAAGGGCAAGCCGGACCACAAGGAAGCCTTTGACGTCGGCTTCGAAGTCCCGGCCGATGACCCGCTGGTGCTGACCAACACGCCATTGCTGGGGCCCAATGACTGGCCGCAGCTGCAAGGTTTCAAGGCGTCGGTGCAGGCCTACTATGAAGCCATCTTCGCCTTGGGCCGGCGCCTGTTCGGTGGCTTCGCCCTGACCCTGGGCCTGGAAGAAAACTACTTCGACAGCCTGGTCACCCGTCCGCCGTCCAAGCTGCGCCTCATCCACTACCCCTTCGACGGTGCCGCCCATGACGCACCGGGTCTTGGAGCCCATACTGATTACGAGTGTTTCACCATCCTTTTGGCCGACAAACCAGGTCTTGAGGTGATGAACAACCTTGGCCAATGGATCGATGCACCACCGATTGCCGATGCCTTTGTGGTCAACATCGGCGACATGCTGGAAGTGATGACCGCAGGCGCATTCGTTGCCACCGCGCACCGGGTGCGCAGCGTGAAGGAGGAGCGTTATTCCTTTCCGCTGTTTTATGCCTGCGACTATCACACCCAGATCAAACCACTGCCCGGGTTCGCACAGGCAGGCAACGACTACGAAGAAATCACCATCGGCGAACACATGTATGGCCAGGCGCTGCAGACCTATCAGTATCTGCGCCAGAGGGTGGCCAACGGGGAAGTTCAACTGCCAGGCAAGGCACGCAAGCCCGCCAGTTTCGGACATTTGAAAAATCAGGCTCAACCGTCCTGATTGAAGTTTTCAGCTAACCCCCTACCTACGCCGGAGTCAGTACATCATGAAAAACAATAAGAAAAACCTTTTGAGCCTGGCTGTATTGGCAGCCGGTATGTTCGGTGCCTCGGTGAGCATGGCCGCGGCAGACACGTTCAAGGTCGGCATGGAGATCACCTACCCTCCCTTTGAGTCCTATGACAAGGACAAAAACGTGGTGGGTTCGGACCCCGAACTGGCAACGGCACTGGCCAAGCACATGAACGCCAAGGTGGAGTTCGTCGACACCAAGTTCCCGAGCCTGATCCTGGGCTTGAACTCCGGCAAGTACGACGCAGTCATTTCCGGCATGTACATCACGCCAGAGCGCCAGACTCAGGCCCAGACCATCGCCTACGCCAACACCGGTGCCGCGGTCATGGTGCCCAAGGGCAGCGAGATCAATGCGAAGAAGCCTGAAGATCTGTGCGGCCTGAAACTGGGCCTGGAACAGGGCACCACCTGGGTCAAGGAATTCAAGAAGCTCTCCGATGACTACTGCGTGCCGAACAACAAAGGCGCCATCACCGTCAGCGAGTACCCTTCGGCCCCCGAAGTGACCCAGGCCTTGTTGTCCAGGAACATTCAGGCTCAGGTTGAAATCGCCGGCGCGGCAAAAATGATCGCGGAAAAGACCAACGGCCGGGTAGTGATCACCACCGAGCATCCGATTTATCAGCAAACCCTGGGCATCTTCGTCAAAAAAGGTAACGACGAAACCTTCCAGGCCGTGCAAAAGGCCTTCGAGGAGAGCAAAAAGAGCGGTGAATACGCCGCAATTCTCCAGAAATATGGCTTGGAAGAACCGACTGCCAACTAAGAACCTGTCCTTGTAGTCTGGTCATCTGCCTCCCCTGCACCGGGGCGGCAGATCGAGGTGCCCCATGCAATTCGATTGGTCATATTTCCTGTCCCTGTTCTCCCTGCCGGACTTCTGGAAGGCCTGCGTAACGGTGGTCCAGCTCAGCGCCCTGGCCTGGTTCATCGGCATGCTGCTGGGTTTTGTCCTGGCCACGGCCAAGCTGTCCCACACGCCCTTGCTGCGCATTCCCGCAGCGGTCTACATTTGGTTCTTCCGCAGCATTCCGTTGCTGGTGCTGGTGGTCTTCGTCTACAACCTGCCGCAACTGTTTCCCGGTAGCGGACCGATTCTGTCCAACCCCTTCTACTCGGGCCTGCTGGCCCTGGTGGTCACTGAAGCGGCGTACATGGCGGAAATCCATCGTGGTGGCCTGATCTCCGTGGCCAAAGGCCAGAAGGAAGCCGGACGCGCGCTGGGTGTCGGCCTGTTCGGCATGCAACGCTTGATCGTGATCCCCCAGGCATTCCGTATTTCGCTGCCCACGCTGATCAATGAATACATCACGGTGGTCAAGCTGACATCGCTGGTCTCGGTCATCTCCCTGACCGAAATCCTCACGGTCGGCCAACGCCTCTATGCCACAAACTTTCTGGTCATGGAAACCCTGGCGGCAGTAGGCGTCTATTACGTGTTGATCGTCACCGTGTTCGGTTTTTTCCTGCAGCGCCTGGAGCGCTACCTGGACCTGAACTTCCGCAAGCCTCACACACTCGACGCGGCCGCCGTAGCCAACTTCAGGGCCAGCGCCGAAGCGTTGCCCGACACTGCGCGCAAAGCGGCAGGCAACAATGCGACGCCCATCCTGCAACTGAAGAACATCCAGAAAAGCTATGGCACCCACCAGGTGCTGATGGGTATCGACCTGAATGTCGAATACGGCCAGGTGGTCTCGATCATCGGGCCATCCGGCTCCGGCAAGACGTCGCTGATCCGCACCGTCAACGGCCTGGAAACCATCGATACCGGCGACATTCTGTTGTTCGGCGAAAAATTCATCGAAGCGTCGGACAAACCCAACAGCACCCGCCTGCGCAAAGGCGTGCGGCACATCGGCATGGTGTTCCAGAACTTCAATCTGTTCCCGCACCGCACCATTCTCGACAACGTCACCCTGGCGCCCCGTTACCATGGCCAGCCGGGCGAGCTGAGTGAACATCGTGCCTATGCGCTACTGGACAAGGTCGGCCTGCTGGCCCATGCCCACAAGTACCCGCACCAGCTCTCCGGTGGGCAGCAACAGCGCGTGGCGATCGCTCGAGCCCTGGCGATGGAACCGCAGATCATGCTATTCGACGAGCCGACCTCGGCCCTCGACCCGGAACTGGTCAACGACGTGCTGAACGTGATCCGCGACCTGGCCAAAGAGGGCATGACCATGCTGATCGTGACCCACGAAATGGACTTTGCCATGTCGATATCCGACCGGGTCGTATTCATGGAGAACGGTAATATCCAACTGGATGCCGCACCTGAAACCATACGATGCGATGCCGAAGGAGAACGAGTGCGGCGCTTCATGGGCATCAGTGCTCGATCGCCAAGCCGGTCTGCAACGGTGGATCATGCATGAATAGGCAACCACTTTCTTTGAGCATTCTTATTTCAGGAAAACGCACATGAATCTGGGAATAGCAGGACGCTGGGCGCTGGTATGCGCCGCCAGCAAAGGTCTGGGCAAAGCCTGCGCACAGGCACTCGTCCATGAAGGCGTGAACGTGGTGATCACCGCACGCGGCGAGCACACGCTCAATGAAACAGCCCGTGAGCTCAGAGCGCTAAATCCTGAAGTGACGGTCATCGCCGTAGCCGGAGACATCTCGACGGCCGAGGGTCGGGCGGCAGCGCTCATGGCCCATGAGCATTTCGATATCTTGATCAATAACGCTGGAGGCCCTCCCCCCGGGGATTTTCGCGAATGGAATCGCGACGCCTGGCTCAAGGCGCTGGATGCCAACATGCTGACGCCTATCGAGTTGATCAAGGCAACGGTAGACGGTATGGCGGCACGTGGATTTGGTCGAATCATCAACATCACATCGAGTGCCGTGAAGTCCCCTATCGAAAGCCTGGGCCTGTCCAACGGCGCGCGCAGTGGTCTGACGGGTTTTATCGCAGGGCTTGCCCGGCAAGAAAACATCGCCAGTCGCAATGTGACGATCAACAACCTGCAACCAGGCTCATTCGACACCGATCGACTGCGTGACAACCTGGTCGCTGCTGCCCAGGAGACGGGGCAGGACAGCGAGGAATTCCTTGGCCAATGCCGTAGCGAAATTCCTGCCAAACGCTTCGGCTCACCCGAAGAGTTCGGTGCGCTGTGTGCCTTCGTTTGCAGCAACCATGCGGGCTACCTGACCGGGCAGAACCTGTTGATCGATGGAGGGGCCGTTCGCTCCAGCCAATAATGGGCAAGGGTTATGCAGGTGTACCCGGGCAATCAGGCTTGAGTTCGCGGCCTCGCCCGGGCGAGCATTGCTGATCAGGGTTTACGCGCAATGATTACCTGACTTTTCGCCACCACGGCATCCAGCGCCTGCTTGATCTGTGCGCCCCGTGGCGAAGCCAGGATCGCCTGCCAGGTATCCGCCCAGTGGTTGAGCAACGGATGGTCCGGGTTGCTGAAATCGACCTTGGCTTCCCAGAACAACAGCATCCACATCGACCAATAGAACCCGTACTGGCTGTGGCTGATCACTTCCAGGCCGGCATCGGTGACCATGGCCTTGAACTGCTCTTCGCTGATGATGCGGATGTGGTTGGGCTTCTGGAAATACTCGGCCGCCGCGATATCTTTTTGCAGGTCTTCGGAGCTGGGATGCGGGACGCTCAGCAGATACAACGCGCCCGGTTTACCGACGCGCACCAGTTCAGCGAGGAACTGCGCCGGATCGTCCACGTGTTCGATGACCTCGGTCGACACCACCCGCGTGGCGGTCGCATCGGCAATCGGCAGCGGGTTGCAGTCGGTGACATGGCATTCGACGTCGCGGGCCGGTGTATCGCTCAGGCGCTGGCGGGTCGCTTCGACCTTGGCCGCGTCGATATCGGCGATGATGATCTTCGCCCCGCGCATCCCGCAGAAATGTACGTTGCCGCCGTCGCCGCAGCCAACATCCAGCAGCGTGTCCTCGGGGGTCACCGGGAATCCGCTGAACAGTTCGCCGGTCTGCTGATTGAACCAGCCGCTGAGCATCGCATCGTGCAGGCCGAGCATGTAAGGGTCGACTTTCTCCGCCACTGGCGCTGCGGGCGGTGTCTCTGGCTGCACAGGCGCGGGCGTGCCCGCCGTGAGTTTCTTCAAAAGGCTCAGCATGAGGTGGCTCCAGAGGATGTGACGGCTGTTCGGGAAGTGCCCAGGCGCTTGACCAGCGAGGCGCCGCGGTTGCGCATGGGCATTTCGATGACGCGATAGTTGAGTTCGCTCAGCAGCACGATCAGGCCGCCAGCCATCAGCAACATCAAGATCGGATGGCCAGCCGGACTGGGCAGCCCGGCAGCCTGCAAACGGAAAATGAATTCACGAACCAGCAAGTAGGCCGGGATATGGATCAAGTAAATCCCGTAGGAACGGCTGCCGACCCACGTCATCAGGTTTTTGAACACGCCGCGCGGCAACAGGTAATCGCGGTTGTAAGAAGCGATCCAGACCAGCAGCGCGCACAGCACCGCAATCACGCCGATCCGGTAAGAGGTGAAGGTGAAACGATCCGTTGCCAGGAAGCTGAGCAGCAACGACAGCGCGATCAATGCGGCAACGCCCGCCCATGGACGACGCAAGAATTTTGGCTCCCAGCGCAGGTACGACGGTTGCGTACTCCACATCGCCAACAGCACGCCAAGGGCCAGCGCATCGGTGCGCACTACCATCAGGATCGGCGTGCGCAAGGTGAACAATTGCACCGCAACCAGCGCCAGCAACGCCCACACCAGGTGCTTGCGAAACAGCACGATCATCAGCGGAAACAGCAGGTAGAACTGCTCTTCCAGCGACAGGCTCCAGTACACGAAACTGGTGCCGTACTCGTAGTGATAAAAACTGTCGGCAAAGCGGAAATTGGCGTATTGGGCGATGCCGGCCAGGGTCGCCTGAATGTTCGCGTGCTGGGTGCCGAACGCGCCGGAGCGGTTGAGAAAAAGGCACGCCAGCAACATCAGCGCCAGCCATAACCAGGCTGAAGGGAGCAATCGAAAGGCCCGTCTCAACCAGAAATTACGCGTCTGTTGCCAATATTCCTGACGCGTTGTGCAACGGCGCAAGGCCGGGATCAGGCTGCGGGCAATGACGAAGCCCGAGATCGCGAAAAACAGATCCACGCCCCACCACGGCTGACCGTACAGCGTGATGGCTTGCAACAACGGCACGGCCGCCGCGAACAGGCTGTCCTGCAGGTGATGAAACAGCACGCCGAGCACCGCAATGCCGCGCAGCAACTCGATGTCCATGATCCGTTTTTCGTTGCTCATGCGCCCTCCTGGACATGAGGTTTGCGAGCAATGATCACCTGGCTCTTGGGCATGAACTGATCCAGCATCTGCTTGATCGCCAACCCGTCGGGCTGGGCCAGCAAGTCCTGCCAGGTTTTCGCCCAGCTCTCCATCAGCGGCGGATACGGCGCCTGAATCCGGTCGCGAACCGCGCCACCCAATTCACGCCCGGCAGCCCGCTCGCTGGCCCAGAAAAAAATCATGCCCATGACCCAGAAAAAACCGGACGCCTGGCGATGCTCGATGACCAGGCCCGCGTCTTCCACCAGCGCGGCGAATCGCTCGGGGCTGAAAATCTGTACGTGATTGGGCGATTGGAAATAGCTGGCCGGAGCGATGCCCTTCTGCAAATGTTCGCCCACCGGGGACGGTACGCTCAGCAGGTACAGCGCGCCGGGGCGACCCATGCGCACCAGTTCGGCCATGAAGGGCTCTGGCTGATCGATGTGTTCCAGTACTTCCATGCACACGACTTTGCTGGCGCAGCCCTCGGCCAATGGCAGCGGCAAACTGTTGCTGACCAGCCCCAGGCTCGGCTTGTCTGATTGCGCCGCCACTTGTCGGGCAAGCTCGCGGACCTTGTCGTGTTCACTGTCGGTGAAAATCACCGAAGCGCCCTGGCGGACCGCGAACAAAGTCGCCACGCCTTCACCGCAGCCAACATCCAGCAAGGTGTCGTCGGCGGTGATGGCAAACCCCTTGAGCAATTCACCGCTGTCGCCGAGAAACCAGCCGTCGAGCAGGGCATCGTACAAACCGATGTCCCTGGGCGAGACCCGCATTTCTGCTGGGGCGACCGCTACCGGTGCGGGCCGCAACTTCGCAAGCAGGCGCCGAATCATGTGCCCGACGCTTGTGCGCAGTTTGCTTCACGCCGTTGCAGCAACTGCTCGAACACCGCCTTCAGGCGCAGTTCGGCAACGGCCTGGCTGCAGAACCCCTGCAGGCTGCGCACGGCATGGGCCGACATTCGCTGATAGCGCTCGACGTCCTGCCTGGCGACGTCATGGCTGGCGGAAAATGCCGTACACAGTGAGTCCCAATCCGTGACGTAACGCAGGGTACGATACGCTGCGCGAGGATCGTGGGGCCAGGATGTCAGTTCGTCGGTGCCTTCGACGATGAACGCGTTGTCACGGTCGATGTAGTCGGCCATGGCGGTGTTCAGCGGCGCAATGGCCGGCTTGCCGCAGGACATGAACTCCATCAACGGCAGGCATTGCCCTTCGCCGTAGGAGCAGTTGACGACGTAACTGGTGGCCTCGACCAGGCGCTCGTAGTCGATGTCGGACAGAAAGCCGTGGATCAGCACGATGCGGCACTGGTAGGACTGATTCTTGTAGACGTGGTGCAGCATGTCGTTCAAAGCGTTGGCGATGTCATGGTGCGTGAGCTTGAGCACCAGGGTCGCGTCGGGCGTGTCGCGAAAGGCAGTGCAAAATGCACTGATCATGTCCTTCCAGTTCTTGCGTCCGTCGTAGGGATTGAATACCGAGGTGTAGACCACGCCCTCGAGCACCAGCTCACAATCGCGCGGCGGTTGGTCGAAGGCGATCGGCGTGCCTTCGCGCAAACGTTCAGGGCCGTAGGGGCGCAAGTCCGTGGTACGACTGTCGATCAACAGCCCGCGCAGGTTCAGACGTGTGGGGCCCACGACCGGACGCTTGTCCAGAAGCTCGCCACGGGCGGCAAAACGGTCCCAGACAGGTGCTGCGATAGCGCTGATCGGGTAATCGGGGCCCATCACATCGCGTACGGCATTCACGGTAAAACTGGAGTGGGTGATCGCCGTCCCG
Source organism: Pseudomonas sp. BF-R-24 (assembly GCF_019947335.1). NCBI lineage: Bacteria > Pseudomonadati > Pseudomonadota > Gammaproteobacteria > Pseudomonadales > Pseudomonadaceae > Pseudomonas > Pseudomonas sp. BF-R-24. The sequence goes on along the minus strand of NZ_JAGYGG010000051.1, from coordinate 21,454 downwards.
CAGGAGCCCAACACCGTCCGCCAGTCATGCCGTGGTTCGCCCTGCCAGCTCTCGGTGGGAATGGTGCTGAACTCCCAGGCGAACACCGGAATCGTCGGGCACGCGTAGTGGACTGGCGTGCGATGCGGCGGGGAGAAGGACAGGAACACGCAGTCTTCGCCCCGGCTCAGGCAATCGAAATACAACCGATCAACCAGCTCGTCCGGGTTGCTGACCTCGATCACCTGCCCCAGCCGTTCGAGCACCGGGCGGAATTCCTTGAGGACGAAGTAATAGCTGTACTCGGGCCGCCCAAGATTCTGCTGGATGTTGCTCTTGTTGGTTTCCGAATGAATGATGATCAGCACGATGCAGCCCCCGTTTCGGCAACCACCGGCACGACGTCACGGGTAGGTTCCTGTTTGAAGAACAGCGCCAGCCGCTGCTGCACCGGCGCGAAGCTGCAGTACTGGTGCATGCGTTCGCTGGCCGCGTCCGCCATGGCCTGCCAGGCGTCCGGCTGATTTTTTGCCATCGCGTAGCTGTTCTCATAAGCCGTTTTCAACGACCCCCAGTCCGGACGGTGGCGCAATGTGCGGTACAGGATGCGCGCGTCTTCCGGCCAGATCGTCGGCTCCTGGCTGGACTTGACGACGAAAGCCACGCGCTCGTCGATGTAGTCGCGCATCGCCGTGTGGTTCGGGGCGATGACAGGCCGGGCGCAGGACATGAACTCCATCAGCGGCAGGCACAAGCCTTCGCAGCGTGAAGCGTTGACGTAGTAGCTCGCCGCGCCATAAAGCCGGGCGAACTGCTCGTCCTGCAGATAACCGTGCATGACCACCACGCGACAGGCGAAGGGCGAGAGCTGGGACAGCAAGGTCATGAGCTCGACGTAATAGGTCGACAGGTCGTTCTGGGTCATCTTCAACACGAGCGTGGCGTCTTGCACATCACGCAGCGCCCAGCAGAACGCCGTGATCAGGTGATGCCAGTTCTTGCGCCCGTCATCGGGGTTGAACACGCTCACGTAGATGACGCCATCGACCTCGATTTCCACCGTTTGACTGGTGTCGGGGAAAGCCGCTTGTGGATGCTCGTCCTGCGCGCAAGTCGCGCTGATGACGGGTTCATCCGGCGCGGGAGCTTCGCTGACCGCAGGTTCGATCGGCAACGGTTGAGGCGTGCGAAACCTGGCCAGCCACGGCCGAACGGCATCCGGCACCAGATCGCGAACAGCTTCGCGATACCACAACAGCAGGTAGTGTTTAAGCAGGAACAGCGACGAGTGCTCGCTGTCTGCCGACAGGGCTCGACAGGCTTCGCGCAGGTAATGTTTGGTGATGAAAAGGCGCCGCCGCAGAGTCAACGGTGGCGGTGGCGCTGATTCAGGTTCTGGTTCCGGCTCTGGTTCCGGCTCGACGATTTCCTCTGGTGCTTGCTCGATGATCGGCGCGATCAAACCATCGGCGGACAACCCCATCGAGCGGCTGTCCAGGATGCAACCCTTGATCTGCAACGTGGCACCCGCGTTCACCGGCGTACCGGGATATTGCTGGCGAATGTCGGCGAAGCGTTCCCACAAAGGCGTCGGCAGCACCAGCACCGGGAAGTCGTCGCCCAGGGTCCGGCGGATGGCTTCGGCGGTGTGGGTGGACAAGGTGATCACTCGCCCCAGGCGCGCCAGTGTCTGGCTCCAGTCTTGACGCGGATCGTTGTCCCAGTGCTCGGCGGGAATGCTGTCGAACTCCCAGGCCACCACGCACACCATCGGGCATTGCAAGTCGGTGGGGGTCTTGTGCGGTGGCGCGAACGAAATGAACAGGCAGTCCTGGCCGGCCTGCTGCAACTGCCGATACAGCGGGTCGACCTCGGCGGCCGATGACACCACATGTACCGGCCCGAGGCTTTCAAAGAGCGGTCGATACGCCTTGAGCACGAAGTAGTAACTGTACTCGGGACGGCCGAGACTCTGGCTGATGGAGCTGTCGTTGACGTCGGAGTAAAGAATAAAATTCATGGCATCCCACGGTGACACCGCCATCCCGGCAGCCTCACGCTATGACGGGGAGGATACGGTTCGAGTCCGTGTTTACTGGCGCTCGTCCATCGTCTTCCTGCCCGTCTTCGTTCTTGTTTTAGTGGTCAGTTTCTCGCAGTTTCGAAGCGACGCTGCCGAACCCCGGGTAATCGTGACGAGGGGCATTCTAACCACATCCGTTGAGGATTCGTGAACCGCCCGACGAGAATAAATCAGGCTACGCAGACGAGAACTGATCAGTCACGGTTGGACCTGTTGAAATTGCCGAGCAAATGGCACAGATTGGCTACCAAACAACTACAACAAAACATTTCATCTGTCTTACGAGCGATCCTGTTGATTCGTGAGACCCTTCCATTAAGCCAGTAGGAAATGGATGAAATGTATGACCGGGGGTCGCTGTTGAAAAAACGTCTGTTTGTCACGGGTCTGACTGGATTCGTAGGACAACACATCCAATCGCGTTTGCAGGCTGACGCCTCGGAATGGGAGCTGCTGCCTGTTCCCGGCCGCTACGATCTTGCCGCGCCGGACAGACTCGAAGGCTTGTGGCCGGTCATGCCCGATGCGGTGATCCACCTGGCCGGCCAGACGTTCGTCCCGGAGGCTTTTCGTGATCCGGCCGGTACCCTGAATATCAATCTGCTGGGCACCCTGAACCTGCTGCAAGCCCTCAAGGCACGCGGCTTCAGCGGCACGTTTCTGTACGTCAGCTCCGGCGATGTCTATGGCCAGGTCGCTGAAGAGCATCTGCCCATCACTGAATTGCAGCCACCCTGCCCGCGCAACCCATACGCCGTGAGCAAACTGTCGGCCGAGTTCCTGAGCCTGCAATGGGGCGTGAGCGAAGGCTGGCCCGTACTGGTCGCCCGCCCGTTCAACCACATCGGCAGCGGGCAGAAAGACAGCTTCGTCATCGCCAGCGCCGCCCGTCAGATCTGCCGGATCAAACAAGGCCTGCAAGGGCCACGACTGGAGGTCGGGGACATCGACGTCACGCGCGATTTCCTCGATGTCGGGGACGTGGTTTCGGCCTACCTGGCCTTGCTGGATAAAGGCACACCGGGGCAGGTCTACAACATTTGCTCGGGGCGCGAGCAGAGCATTCGCAGTTTGATCGAACAGCTGGCAGATCTTGCCCAGGTCGACCTGCAATTGGTCCAGGACCCTGCGCGACTTCGCCGCGCGGATCAGCGACGGGTGTGTGGCAGCCCTGCCAGGCTGACCCAAACCACCGAATGGAAGCCTGAAATCACAACACAACAATCCCTGCGGGCGATCCTGTCCGACTGGGAGAAGCGAGTACGACAAGAATGACTAAAAGTGCATTGATCACAGGTATCACCGGCCAGGATGGCGCTTATCTGGCGAAACTGTTGCTCGACAAGGGCTACAAAGTCCACGGCCTAGTGGCGCGTCGCAGCAGCGACTCACGCTGGCGCCTGCGCGAGATGGGGGTCGAGGCGGACATCGTCTACCTGGACGGCGACATGGCCGATGCCTGTTCAGTGCAGCGTGCGGTGATCAAATCGGCGCCGGACGAGATCTACAACCTTGCCGCACAAAGCTTTGTCGCGGCTTCCTGGGATCAACCGGTGACCACCGGCATCGTCGACGGCCTGGGCGTTACCCACCTGCTCGAAGCGATCCGTCAGTTCAGCCCGCACACGCGTTTCTACCAGGCGTCCACCAGCGAAATGTTCGGCCTGATCCAGGCCGAGCAGCAGGACGAGAACACCCCCTTCTATCCACGCAGCCCTTATGGCGTGGCCAAGCTGTACGGCCACTGGATCACCGTGAACTACCGCGAAAGCTTCAACCTGCACGCCAGCAGCGGCATTCTGTTCAACCATGAATCACCGCTGCGCGGCATCGAGTTCGTGACGCGCAAAGTCACCGACGCCGCCGCCCGCATCAAGCAGGGCAAGCAGCAGGAACTGTGCCTGGGCAACATCGACGCCAAGCGCGACTGGGGCTTTGCCGGGGACTACGTCGAAGCCATGTGGCTGATGCTGCAACAGGACAAGCCCGATGACTTCGTGGTGGCCACTGGCGTCACCACCACCGTGCGCGAGATGTGCCGGATCGCCTTCGATCACGTGGGCCTGAACTACCGCGATTTCGTGAAGATCGACCCGGCGTTCTTCCGCCCGGCCGAAGTCGAAGTGCTGCTCGGCAACCCGGCCAAGGCCCAGCGTGTGCTGGGCTGGAAACCAAAAACCGACCTGGATACCTTGATCCGCATGATGATGGATGCGGACATGAAACGCGTCGCCAAGGAGTAGGCCATGCTGATTCCCGTGATTCTCTCCGGCGGTGCCGGGACCAGGTTGTGGCCGGTGTCGCGTGAAGGCCATCCCAAACCGTTCATGGCATTGCCCGACGGCCAGTCGCTGCTGGGCAAGACCTATCGGCGTGCCGCGGACCTGCTCGACGGCTGGGGTGATATCGTCACGGTGACCAACCGCGAGTACTACTTCCAGAGCAAGGATCACTTTCGGGACGCGCACCTTGGCCGCCATCGCGGACACTTCCTGCTGGAGCCGACCGGGCGCAACACGGCGCCGGCCATTGCCGCCGCCGCCCTCTCCCTCCAGGCCCTGCATGGTGACGACGCGATCATGCTGGTCATGCCCGCCGACCACCTGATCGTCAATGTCGACGCATTGAAGGACGCAGTCGAGCATGCCGTGGCATTGGCCAGGCGCGGTCACCTGGTGACCTTCGGTGTCGTGCCGACCGCTCCGGAAACCGGGTTTGGCTACATTGAAGCCGGCACATCGCTGGACGATAAAGGCGCTGCCAGTGTGCGGCGCTTCGTCGAAAAACCCGACCTGCAAACCGCGACGCATTACGTGGAAAGCGGCAACTTCCTGTGGAACTCCGGGATGTTCTGCTTCTCGGTCGCCAGCCTGCTGGCCGAGCTGCAAACCCATGCTCCCGACTTGCTGGAGCAGGCGCAAACCTGCATGGCCTCCAGCGCCGCGGTGGAAAACGCCGGGAGCCTGCAACAGGAACTGTCACCGGCCCTGTTTGGCGAAATCATGGACATTTCCATCGACTACGCGTTGATGGAACGCTCCGACAAAGTGGTCGTGGTGCCGGCCCGTTTCGACTGGAGCGACATCGGCTCCTGGGGGGCGGTGGCCGCGCTGGTTCCAGCGGATGCACAGAACAACCGCACCGTCGGCGAATCGATTTTCATCGACAGCCACAACAACTTCGTCCAGAGCGAAAACCGTCTGGTAGCGACCGTGGGTGTGGATAACCTGATCATCGTCGACACCGCCGACGCGGTGCTGGTGGCCCACGCCGACCGCGCCCAGGATGTGCGCCGGGTGGCCAGGCAACTCAAGGATAAAGAGCACGAAGCCTATCGCCTGCACCGTACGGTCAGCCGGCCATGGGGCACCTACACCGTGCTCGAGGAAGGTCCGCGCTTCAAGATCAAACGCATCGTGGTCAAGCCCGGCGCCAAGTTGTCGTTGCAGATGCACCACCATCGCAATGAACACTGGGTGGTGGTCGAAGGCATGGCCAAGGTCACCAACAATGGCACCGGCACGCACCTGGTGGCCAAGAACGAATCGACCTTCATTGCCGCCGGTCACAAGCATCGCCTGGAAAATCCCGGCGTGATCGACCTTGTGATCATCGAAGTGCAAAGCGGCGAATACCTGGGAGAGGACGATATCGTCCGCTTCGAAGATCAATACGGCAGGACGGTTTGAATGCTGCGTAATCTTTACCAATCGCTGTGGAGTTACCGGGGTTTCATCCTCGGCAGCGTCAAACGGGAGTTTCAGGCGCGTTATCGCAACTCGCTGTTCGGTGCCTTGTGGACCGTGCTCAATCCGCTGTCGATGATCGTGGTCTACACGGTGATCTTCTCCACCATCATGCGCGCCCGCTTGCCGGGCGTGGATGACGGGTTGGCCTATAGCGTCTACCTGTGCGCCGGCCTGCTGACCTGGGGCCTGTTCGCCGAGATCACGACGCGCAGCCAGAGCATGTTCCTGGAAAACGCCAACCTGCTGAAGAAAATCAGCTTCCCGCGCATCTGCCTGCCGGTCATCGTGCTGCTCAATGCCGGGATCAATTTCGCGATCATCCTGGGGTTGTTCCTCGGCTTCCTGCTGATCAGCGGACGGCTGCCCGGCATGGCGCTGCTGGCGCTGGTACCGTTGCTGGTCCTGCAAGTGACCTTCGCTGCGGGGCTGGGGATGATTCTGGGCGTGCTCAACGTGTTCTTTCGCGACGTCGGGCAGTTTTTCGGCATCTGCCTGCAATTCTGGTTCTGGCTGACGCCCATCGTTTACCCGCTGTCGATCCTGCCGCCGGGCATCCAGCGTTTTATCGAGCTGAACCCGATGACGGCACTGATGAACAGCTACCAGAACCTGTTTCTCTACAACCAATGGCCAGACTGGAGCTCGCTGGTCCCGTTGCTGGTGATCGGCCTGTTGTTCTGTGGGATGGCGCTGCGGCTGTTCCGCCAGCGTGTCGGTGAAATGGTGGACGAGCTCTGATGGGACATATACGTGTCAGTGGCCTGGGCAAGGCCTACAAGCAGTACCCGAATCGCTGGAGCCGGCTGTTCGAATGGCTGGTGCCGTTTTCCCGCACCCGGCATCACCTGCACTGGGTCCTGCAAGGGGTCGATTTCGAGATTCAGCCGGGTGAAGCCGTGGGCATCGTCGGGGTCAACGGTGCCGGCAAAAGCACGCTGCTGAAGATGATCACCGGCACTACCCAGCCCACCTGCGGCGACATCCAGCTGCAAGGTCGCGTAGCGGCGCTGCTGGAGCTGGGCATGGGCTTCCACCCGGACTTCACCGGTCGGCAGAACACCTTCATGGCCGGCCAGTTGCTCGGCATGCAGGTCGAAGAAATCGAAGCGCTGATGCCAGAGATCGAGAGCTTCGCCGAAATCGGCGAGGCCATCGACCATCCGGTGCGCACCTATTCCAGCGGCATGCAGATGCGCCTGGCGTTCAGCGTGGCCACCGCGCGACGGCCGGACATCCTGATCGTCGATGAAGCGCTGTCCGTGGGTGACGCCTACTTCCAGCACAAAAGCTTTGATCGCATCCGCAACTTCCGCAAGGCAGGTACCACGTTGCTGATCGTGTCCCATGACCGTTCAGCGATCCAGTCGATCTGCGACACCGCCATCCTCCTGGAGAACGGACGCATGGCCATGCGCGGCAAGCCTGAAGAAGTGATGGACTACTACAACGCCATGCTCGCCCAGCGCGAGGGCCAGACGGTGCGTCAGGAAATGCTCGCCAACGGGCAGGTGCAAACCATTTCCGGGACAGGCGAAGCGGGCATTCTCAGTGTCCGCCTGCTTGACCCCAAGGGGCGTTCGGTGGAGGTGGCTGAAGTCGGCCAGGCGATGGTCCTGGAAGTGCAGGTCGAGGTGCGCCAGGACATCGAGCGACTGATTCTCGGCTTCATGATCAAGGATCGCCTTGGCCAGCCCATGTACGGCATCAATACCCACCGGGTGGACAAAGCCCTCACCGACCTGAGTGCCGGCGAACGCGTCACCTACCGCTTTGCCTTCGACATGCGCCTGGGCAAGGGCAACTATTCGGTGGCCCTGAGCCTGTCGCGACTGGATTCGCACCTGGATCGCAATTTCGAATGGCGTGACTACGGGCTGGTCTTCCACGTGATCAACAATCGCCAGGAAGACTTCGTGGGCTGTTCCTGGCTCGAAGCGCAGACCAGCGTGACCCGTTCCAGCGAAAACCTGGTGGAAACCGTTGGGGTGACGCGATGACCAGACTGTTGGTGGAATGTACCTACGTTTTCGAACACCCCGATGCCAACTCGGGCATCCAGCGGGTCGTTCGCAATGTGGTTCAGCAATTGCCGGCCGCGAACGCCCAGCGCGAATGCGTTCCGGTGGTGATGATCAATGGCGCGTTGTTCGAGGTGAAAAGCCTGGCGCCCTTGCCGACCGTCAAAGTGGATCTGGTGAGCCTGCGGGTGAAGCTCGAACAGTTCGCCAATCAGTTCTGGCTGCGCCACCGCGCGCTGGAACGTCGCCGTCCTTTCAGCCAATCGAAGTTCGCCCGCCGGGTGCTTTACGTCGGTTGCCGTCTGACCGCGTTCGCCTGCCTGAGCCTGCCGATGCGCCTGCTCGATCGGGCACTCAAGGGCCAGAAGGTTCCCGAGCGTTGCGTGCCGTTGCAGCATCGAGCCGGCGACCAATTGGTGCTGCTGGACTCGTCCTGGCACGCCAACTTCTTCCCCCTGGCCGAACAACTCAAGCGTGACGGGGTCGGTATCGTTTCGGTGATCTACGACCTGATTCCCCTGACCCACCCGCAGTTTTGCGACGCAGGATTGGTGAAGGTCTTCAACGAATGGTTCGACTGGATCGCCCGCACCGCCGATGGCTACGTGGCGATCTCGACCACCATCCGCGACCAGGTCCGCCAGGAGATGACCCGCAGGATCGGTACCGCGCAGGTTCAGCAACGCTGGTTCGACTATTTTCACCTCGGCTCCGAACTCGACCTGACCGATGCCCGGTCTACCGTCGACCCGGGGCTGCTGCAGATGTTCAAGACGCCGGACCCTGTGTTCCTGATGGTCAGCACCATCGAGCCGCGCAAGAACCATGCGTATCTGCTGGACGCGTTCGAGCGCGCCTGGGCGGCCGGGTCCAAAGCCCGGTTATGCATCGTCGGCAAGATTGGCTGGAAATGCGAGGCGCTGATCGAGCGTATACGCCAGCATCCGCAATTGAACCTGCGTTTGTTCATGTTCAACAACCTTTCGGACAAGAGCCTGGAACACGCCTATTCCCACGCGACATCGCTGGTGTTCCCGTCCTACGTCGAAGGGTTCGGTTTGCCGCTGGTGGAAGCCATGCAGCGAGGCCTGCCGGCCATGGCCAGCGACATCCCGGTGTTCCGCGAAATCGGTGGCGAGTACATGGCGTATTTCGACCTCTCCAACCCGCAGAACCTGGCCGATCTGGTCATCGACATGGAAAGCGGCGGCGCATTTCCCGCGCCCCTCAACCTGGATAACTGGCGTTGGCTGAGCTGGCGCGAGGCGAGTGCGCAACTGGTCGAACGCATCCAGCGCAATCTGCACAGCGATGCGAAGGTGCCTGAGAGTCAGCATGCGAATTGCCCTTAACGCTCGCATCCTTCAGGCCCCGCGCACGGGCATCGGTCAGTACGTCGCCGAACTGGCGACGGCCCTGGCCCGCGAATCGGACGTCGAGTTGTCGTTGTTCCACGGCTGGGGCTGGAGTTCGACTCTGCCTGAGGCGGCGATGCCCGGTTACTCGCGTCTGACGCCGTTGCTGCGACAGATTCCGGGAGCCTATCAGGCGCGGCGCTGGCTGGAGCAGAAGCGTTTTGATCAGCGCCCTTCCCAGGCCATTGATCTGTATCACGAGCCAAGCCTGTGGCCGCTGTCGTTCAACGGCCCGACCATCATCACACTGCATGACCTCACGCACCTGCACTATCCCGACACCCAACCACCGGCACGCCTGCGCGAAATCGAGCGGCGACTGGCCGACGGCGTACAGCGGGCGCGGCTGATCCTGACGGACTCGCAGTACATCGCCGAGCAAGCGCAGGCCTGGTTCGCACTGCCGGCCGAGCGCTTCGTGGTGGCACCGCTGGGTGTGGCCGCGCGCTTCCACCCCCGTGAACCCGAGGCCATCGATCAGGTCCTCAAGGCCCACGGCGTCGAGGCGCGGGAGTATTTCCTTTGCGTCGGTACCCTGGAGCCACGCAAGAATCTGACCCTGGCCCTGCGCGCCCATGCCCGGCTGCCGGAAACCGTGCGCCAGCGTTTTCCGTTGCTGATCGCCGGCATGGCCGGCTGGCAGCGTCAGCAGTTCAACGACGAATTACGTTCGGCCCTCGCGTCAGGTCATGTGTGCCTTTTGGGGTACTTGTCGGACGACGATCTGGCGCAGCTACTGGCCGGAGCCCGGGCGCTGGTCTTCCCTTCGTTGTACGAGGGGTTCGGCCTGCCGGTGCTGGAAGCCATGGCCAGTGGCACTCCGGTGATTCTGACGGGTGAGTCGGCGATGCCGGAGGTCGCTGGCGATGCCGGCAACTACATCGAGGCGCACGACCCGGACTCCTTGCGCGATGCCTTGCAGCGGTTGATCGACGACCCGGCGCATTGGCAGGTCTGTCGCGAGGCAGGCTTGCAGCGAGCGAAGCTTTTTTCCTGGGAGCGTTGCGCGACGGTGACCGCCCGCGCCTACCGCCAGGCAATGGAGAACTGATATGCGCGTTCTGCACTTTTATAAAACCTACTTGCCCGACTCCATGGGTGGCATCGAACAAGTCATTTTCCAGATGAGCGAAAGTGGCGCGCGCCATGGTGTCGACAGCACTGTGCTGACTCTGAGCAATAATCCGGCACCGGGCGTGTTGCAGATCCGCGAGCACCAGGTGCATCAGGCCAGGATGGATTTTCAGCTCGCCTCCACCGGTTTTTCCTACAGCGTGTTCAAGCAGTTTCGAGAGCTCGCGGCTGAAGCCGACGTGGTCAACTATCACTTCCCCTGGCCCTTCATGGACCTGGTGCATTTTGTCAGCGACATCAAAAAGCCCAGCGTGGTGAGTTACCACTCCGACATCATTCGCCAACGCCATCTGCTCAAACTGTACCGTCCGTTGATGCGTCGGTTCCTGGACAGCGCGGATCGAATCGCCGTGGCGTCCCCGAACTACTTTCACACCAGCGACGTGCTCAAGGACTACCACGATAAGACCCGTGTCATCACCTATGGCCTGGACAAGTCGGGTTATCCGACGCAAGACGCGGCGCGGACCGAGCGCTGGCGCCAGAAGCTGGGGGACAAGTTCTTCCTGTTCGTCGGTGTGATGCGCTACTACAAGGGGCTGCACATCCTGCTTGAAGCGATGCAGGGGCTGAACTATCCCGTGGTGATCGTGGGCGCCGGCCCGCTGGAAGCGGAGCTGCATGCCCAGGCCAGGGCGCTGGGCCTGCGGAACCTGCACTTTCTCGGGTTCCTGGGCGACGAAGACAAGGTCGCCTTGCTCGAGTTGAGTTATGCGGTGGTGTTCCCGTCGCACCTGCGCTCCGAAGCCTTTGGCATTTCGCTGCTGGAAGGCGCGATGTATGGCAAACCGATGATCTCCAGTGAAATTGGCACTGGCACCAGTTACATCAACATCCATAACGAGACCGGGCTGGTGGTGCCACCGAGCAATCCATCGGCGTTTCGCGAGGCGATGCGCACGCTTTGGGAAAACCCGGTGCTGGCGGCGCAAATGGGCGAGAAGGCGCAGGCCCGTTATCAAAATCTGTTTACCGCGGACGAAATGGGTCGCAAATGGGCAGCGCTGTATGAGGAACTGCTGGAAGAAAAAGCCCTCGCCTACGCATGAGGTTTTTTTGCAGATCCGAGTTGTCTCTGCTGCTGCGCTCTAACAGTGTTACGATCCCGCGACTGTAGATTTTCCATGGCTTGCGCAGGATGTGTGCAAGCCGTCGACTCTCCCTATTGGCCCCCCCGACTTTCTGCTGACCGCCTATGCAACGTCTGCTCAATGACCGCCTGGACTGGAACCTGCTGCGCACCTTTCGGGTGATTGGCCAGGAGCAGAGCATCAGCCGCGCTGCCGCCCGCCTGCACCTGACGCAACCGGCAGTGAGTCAGGCGCTCAAGCGCCTGGAGGAACAACTGGGCCGCCAATTGATTGCCCGTCGCGGGCCACGTTTTGCCCTGACTGAAGTCGGCGAGCAGATCTTTGCCCTGGCCGGGGAAATCTACGGGCAAATGTCCCAGGTCAGTAGCGTGCTGGAACAACCGGCCGACGAAGTGATCGGCAAAGTGCGGTTGCTGATCATCAGCCGGATCTTCTCCGAGCGCTTTGATGACTTTCTCGCCGACTTCCATCGCCAATACCCGCGAGTGGACCTGGAAGTCGACGTGATGCGCAGTTCCGACATCGTCAGCGCCCTCCAGGAAAAAACCGCGACCCTCGGCCTGAGCCTCAATCGGCGCCCGCAGCCACGCCTGGAGCAGCGCTTGTTCCTGCGTCAGCGCTATGCTTTTTTCTGCGGCAAGCACCATGGGCTGTTCGGCCAGCAGGACGTCGCCGAAGGGGATTTGCAACGGGAGAACTTCGTCAGTTTCACCAGTGACCAGATCGGCGGCATGCTCTCGCCGCTGACGATTTTCCGCGATCAGCAGGGTTTCAGTGGTCGCATCGTCGCGTCCTCACCGAGCCTGGAAGAAGTCCGGCGACTGGTGATCGCCGGCTTCGGTATCGGCTGTCTGCCCGAACACGTGGTGGCGGCCGACGTCGACGCCGGATTGCTCTGGCGCCTGCCGCCCCACGAGGGGATTGCCGATGTGGACATTCATTTGCTGTGGAACCGCGAACAGCGCATGAGCCGTGCCGAGACGATCTTTCTCGAAAGCCTGCAACAACGGCTGACAGACTAAACGCGCAAGACTTGCGTCACCGGTTCACCGGCCTGCAAGCGTTCGAGCAAGCGCGGCTCACTGCGATCCGAAGCCAGCGCCTGATCGATGACTGCCGCCGCCGATGCCGTGTCGAGAAACAACACGCCGTTGTCGTCCGCCAGCACCCAATCCCCCGGCTGCACCGTCACGCCGGCGCAGTGGATGGGCTGATTGATGGCGCTGTCGCCACGGCCGTGCAGCTTGGTGGTCAACAGGCTGGTGCCTCGGGCGAACACCGGCAACCCGGCTTCACGCAGCTCCAGCAGATCGGTCACTGCGCCGTCCACCACAATACCCACAGCACCGGCAAAGCGTGCCGCGCAACTGGTCACCGCACCGACTGGCGCATGCTGGTGATCGCCACCGGTGTCGATCACCAGCACGTCGCCCGGCCTGATTTGCGCCAGGGCCCGGTTGACGGCAATGGCATCGGCGCCCACCAGTTTCAGGGTCAACGCACGGCCAACGACTTTCACATTGGGCACCATGGCCCGCAGTTGCGGATCGGCAAAACCCTCTTCGAGAAAGTGCCCGAGGGTCGGAAAGCTCACGGCCTTGAGCTGTTCGATCAGTTGCGACTCATCCATGCTGCGGCTCCCCGGCAATCAGTTCGGCAACACAGTCGATCTCCAGCGATACGCCCCACAATGCCACGCACACCGTGGTGCGCGCCGGTGGCGCATGGCCGAGGAACTCGCGGTACACGGCGTTGAACGGCTCCAGTTGCGCGGGGTCGGTCAAGTAGGCATTGACCTTGATCACATGGCTGAAACCGGAGCCCGCCTCGATCAGGATCGCTTCGAGGTTGCGCAAGGTTTGCCGTACCTGCTCGGGGAAATCAGCAGGCTGTTCGTCGAGGCTGCCGTGGGCCGGAATCTGCCCGGCGGTGAACACCAGGTGGCCGCTGACAACAGCTTGGGAGTAAGGCCCGACCGGGCCGATGTAGCCCGGGGCCGATTGAATTCTGCGCATGTTGTAGAACTCCAGATGTCAGGCCGTAGCCGATTTGAAGGGTTTACCGGGGGCCGGATCGTCTGTGGGGACAACGCTGGGGATCTCGCTGATATCCTTCTTGAAGGTCTCGGTCAACAGCAACAGGGCCACCAGGGAAATCAACGCCGCACCGATCATGTACCAGGCCACCGACGAACCTTTGCCCGTCGCGGCCAGCAATGCCGTGGTGACGATGGGCGTCGCCGCGCTGCCGAGCAGGCCGGACAACATGTAGCTGATGGACAAACCGGAATAACGCACCCGGGTGCCGAACAGCTCGGCGAGGAAGGTCGCGATCGGCCCGTAGTTGGCGGCGAACGCGGTCATCAACAACAGATAACCGAACACCACCATCGACAGCTCCTTGGTGTCCATCAGCCAGAACATCGGGAACGCCACCAGCGCTTCGGCGATGATGCCGCCGACAATGATCGGTTTGCGTCCGAAGCGGTCCGAGAGCGCACCGAACACCGGTAACATGACAATGCACCAGGCGCAGGACAGCAGCACCACACCGAGCATCACGCTGCGGCTGAAGCCGAGGTTCTGTGTGCCATAGGTCAGACCGAACGCCACGATAATGTTGAACGAAGCGCCCGTGGACATGGTGGCAATACCCCCCAGCAGCACTTGCTTCCAGTATTTGCGGAATACTTCCGCCAACGGCATTTTCACTTGCACTTCGGCTTCCTTGACCTTGTTGAAAGCCGGGGTTTCCGAGATGTTCAGGCGGATATACAAACCGACGGCGATCAGCAACACGCTGGCCAGGAACGGAATACGCCACCCCCAGGCCAACAGATCCTCCGGGGACAGCCACGCCGCGATCAACAGGAATGCCAGGTTGGCAATCATGGTCCCGGCCGGCACGCCGATCTGCACCCAGGAGCCGTACAAGCCACGCTTGTTGGCCGGCGCATGCTCCACCGCCATCAGCACCGCCCCGCCCCATTCGCCCCCCAATGCCAGGCCTTGTACGACCCGCAGCAGCAACAACAGGATCGGCGCCCAGATACCGATGGTTGCAAAGTCAGGCAACAAGCCGATGGCGAAGGTAGCCGCGCCCATGGTCAGCAGCGAGATCAACAGCATCGACTTGCGCCCCAGGCGATCACCGAAATGCCCGAACAACGCCGCACCGACAATCCGTGCCAGATACGCCGAAGCGAAGGTGCCGAACGCCAGCAGCGTTCCGATCAGCGGCACGAAATCCGGGAAGAACACTTTGTTGAACACCAGCGCTGAAGCCGTGGCAAACACGAACAAGTCGTACCACTCCACGGTGGTGCCAATCACACTGGCCACCGCGACTTTTTTCATGCTGATTGCAACTTCCGGTGGTGCGCCGGACTTTTCTGCGGACGATAGATCGCTCATCACTGTCTCCAGGAATTTATTTAATTGTTTTGAACTGGCAGTAAAACGGTTGAGGCGACGGTTGTTGTTATGGCTTACGGGAAGCTGGTTCCTGTAGGAGCGAGCCTGCTCGCGATGAACTCAAGAACACCGCGTTTAACCGGCAAACACGCGAAATCGTTAACGACCATCGCGAGCGGGCTCGCTCCTACAGGGGGTGTGTTAGTTCAATATCCCAATACTCGGTCGGCACAGTTGAGTAACGGCTCGCCAGCATTCAGGCGACGAAAGTTCTCCGACACTTGCTCGGCAATACAGTCATGGGAAGCCGCCGATGCCATGTGCGGGGTGATGGTGACACCGGGCATTGTCCAGAGCCGGTGATCGACCGGCAGCGGTTCCTGCTCGAACACATCCAGCAAGGCGCCGCGCAAATGCCCGCTCGCCAGGGCCTGTTCGAGATCGTCGATGTTCAAATGCCCACCCCGGCCACAGTTGATCAGTGCCGCGCCGCTGGCGAGCTGCTCGAAAGTGGCTCGTCCGAGAATCCCGCGGGTTTCGCTGGTGAGTGGCAACAGGTTGATCAGCAACTCGACGCCGTCGAGAAAAGGATGCAACGCATCACCCCCGGCGAACGTGCGCACACCGGGCAAGTCCTTGCTGCGCCGCGCCCAGCCGCGCACGTCGTAACCGGCTGCGACCAGATCCAGAGCAATCGCACTGCCCAGCGATCCGAGCCCCATCACACCGACCTTGAACTGCCCCGCCGCCCGTTGCAGCGGCCGCTCCCAGCGTTGCTCCCGCTGGTGCGACAACACTTGATCGAAACCGCGGTGATAGTGGATAACCGCCCAGCGCACGTACTCGGTCATCCCCTGGCGATGGCCCGGGTCGACCACACGGCAAACCGGCAGGTCCGGGCACGACGGATCGTGATCGAGGTGATCGATACCGGCGGCCACCGAGTGAATCACCTGCAGGTTCGGCAATGCGCCGAGACTGCCCGGCAAGGGAAACCAGCACGCCGCCATCTGTGCATTGGCGGCCCGGGAATCGTCGGCCAGCACGGCGGTGAGCTGCGGCGCACTGCGGGCAAACGCCGCCTGCAATTGCTTGAGCAGCAAGGTGTCGCGGGACAGCAGAACCACAGTGTTGATGACGGCGTTCATGACAAATATGACTCGCGCTGGGATTCGATCAACGTCAGGGCGGCCTCCCAGGCCAGGTCGATGATGTTGTCCTGCTCATCGCGGTCGAACTGCTCGGCGGTGTGCGCGCAGACTTCCGGCGACGGGTAATGCAGTGCCGAACCACCGGCCAGCGCCTGCACCTGGGCCTGACAGGCCCGTTCCAGGAAGTGGATTTCCTGGAACGCCTGGGCCACGCCCGAACCACCCACCAGCAAACCGTGGTTGCGCAGGATCATCGCCCGGTGCGGACCGAGGTCGGCAATCAAGCGCTCGCGCTCATCCAGCGACAGCGCGATGCCCTCATAGGTGTGATAGGCCAGCTTGCCGTAGAACTTCAGCGCATGCTGACTGATCGGCAGTAGGCCTTGCTTCTGCGCCGCGACCGCCATGCCGGCCGCCGTGTGGGTATGGATCACACAGTTCAGGTCCGGACGCGCCATGTGGATCGCCGAGTGAATCACGAAGCCGGCAGCGTTGACCCGATGGCCCGCGTACTCCGGGTCGACCACCCGCCCTTCCTGATCGATGCGCACCAGGTCCGAGGCGCGCATGCGGTCGAAGATCACCCCGTAGCGGTTGATCAGGAAGTGATGCTCAGGCCCCGGAATCCGCAGGGTGATATGGGTGTCGATCAGGTCGGTCATGCGAAAGTGCGCGACCAGTCGATACAGCGCAGCCAGTTCGCAACGGGCTTGCCATTCAACCGGGTCGATGTGTGCAGGTTTACTCACGAATACACCTCTTTAGCAGCGTGGGTGACGACCGGGTTGGCGCGCAGGCGGGCCAGGCCGCAAACACCGATCAGGGACAGGGCCGAGAGCAAGGTGAAGAACACCGCCAGCGGCAACCATTGTCCGGAAAACTTGCTGGCCAACAGGGTGCCGATCAGCGGCGTGGTGCCGCCGGCCACGGCGCAAGCCAATTGGTACGCGATGGAAATGCCCGAGTAGCGCAGGTGCACCGGGAAGGCCTGGGTCATGTAGCCGGCGATCACCGCGTACAGCGCCGAGAGAATCACCACCGCCAGGGCAATGCCGGCAGTCATGAACACAATGTTCTGCGTGCCTACCAGCAGGAACATCGGGTATGGCGTGAGCATGCAAAGCAACGCGACCCATTTGAGAAAACGACCTTCGCCGATACGTTCGGCGATCAGCGCCGAGAGCGGTTGTGAGAGCAACTGGATGACGGTCACCAGAAACAGGCAATCGAGAATCGTCGATCGGGCAATGCCCTGATACTGGGTGACATAAGTGATCATGAAGGTGTTGGTGAAGAAGAACCCGGCCGAGCCGATGGTCACGGCAGCGGCGGCGAACAGGATCTGCCGCCAGCAGGTACGGATCACGTCCATCACCGGGTATTTGGCGGTCTCGTTGTTGTCCTTGGCCTTGGCGAATTCCGGCGACTCGTGAACGCCGGAACGGATCAACAGCCCGACCATCATCAACACGCCGCTGGCGAGGAACGGCAAGCGCCAACCCCAGGCGAGGAAATCCTCTGGCTCAAGGGACGTCACCAGACGGAAAGCGATCAGTGCCAGCAACAAACCGGCGGGACTGCCGAGCTGGGCGAACGATGCGTAGAACGTCTTGCGCTTGGCCGGCGCGTGTTCGCTCGCCATCAACACCGCCCCACCCCACTCACCACCGACCGAAATGCCCTGAATGACACGCAGCACGATCAGACCAATGGGTGCCCAGATGCCGGCACTGGCGTAGCTCGGCAACAGGCCAATACCCGCCGTGGCGACGCCCATCAAGGCCATGGTCACCAAAAGCATTTTCTTGCGCCCGAGACGATCGCCCAGATGACCGAACACCATCCCGGCCATGGGACGGGCAATGAAGCCGACCGCGAAACTGCCGAACGCCGCCAGGGTACTCATGACCGGGTCGCTGCTGGGGAAGAACACTTGCCCAAGGACCAGCGCCGCCGCGGTGGCGTAGATGTAAAAGTCGTAGAACTCGATGGTCGTGCCAATGAAGGCAGCGGCCGCGGCTCGGCGCGGTTGGGGAGTAGTGTGCATGCAAGGACCCTGTGTACTTATAGTTTTTGGGCAGGTGTTAAGGCTGATGACGGTTGCGCTCTGTGGCGCTTGTGGGCTTTATCGCTTCCATGCCAGGATTAGTCAATTTTCAATTCCTTATCCTTACTATTAGCACCGCTACTGCCTGAGGTTTTATGCCTTCCAATTCCAACCCGTGGGTCGGGCGTCGCTTTCTCAATGACCGCCTCGACTGGAACCTGCTGCGCACCTATCTGGTCATCGGCCAGGAAGGCAGCATGAGCCGCGCCGCCGCGCGACTGCACATCACCCAGTCGGCCGTCAGCCAGGCGCTGAAACGACTGGAAGAACAACTGGAATGCGTATTGATTGCCCGCAGCGGACGACGCTTTGACCTGACGGAAACCGGGGAAGAAGTCCTGCGCATAGCGGCGGATATCTACGGGGATATTTCACGCCTGGGGACGGTGGTGGAGAGCCGTCACGACGACGTGGTGGGCAAGATCCGCATCCTTACCGTCAGCGGCGTGCAGGCGCGGCATTACGATGACTTCCTCGCTGACTTCCATGAAACCCACCCGAAAATCGAGCTGGAAGTCGAGGTGATGGGCAGTTCGAACATCATCAGTTCGCTGCTGCAAAAGACCGCAACCATCGGCGTCGGCCTGTGCCGCCTGCCGCAGCCGCGGCTGGAACAACGGGTACTGTTTCGAGAGACCTATGCTTACTTTTGTGGCCAGCGTCACCGGCTGTTCGGACAAGAGAACCTGACCCTGGACCAACTGGCGGCGGAAAATTTTGTCAGCTTCACCAGCGATCAATTGGGCGGCAATCTTTCACCCCTGACGCTGTTCCGCGACCAGCAAGGCTTCACCGGCAAGATCGTCGCCTCTTCCACCAGTTTCGAAGAAATTTACCGCCTGATCTGCGCGGGTTACGGCATCGGCGCCTTGCCCACCCATCTGGTGCGCCGGGATGTCGAGCAAGGACTGCTCTGGCGCTTGCCGCCGGAAGACGGGGTGGTGGATTTCGATATCCAGCTGTTGTGGAATCGCGAACAGAAAATGAGCCAGGCCGAAACGGTGTTCCTCGAGAGCTTCCAGCACATGCTCAGCATCCGTGAGCCTGTGCTGTGAAGCCATGAGGGTTCAGACGTGAGGATCGCCCGGTGCCTTGCTCGGCGCGGCGTACTGCGGCTTGAGGTGCCCGTCCTGATCGAGTAGCCAGGCGTCCATGATCTCCCGCACCACGGGACCAGCAACACGACCACCCGCCTCGCCGTTTTCGATCATCACCGAAATCACGATCTTCGGATGCTCGGCCGGGGCGAAACCGACGAACAAGGCATTGTCGCGGTTACGCTCGCGAGTTTTCTCCCGGTTGTAACGCTCGCCCTGCTTGATCGCCACCACTTGCGCGGTACCACTCTTGCCGGCAATCCGGTACTGCGCGCCCGCCGCTGCGGCCCGGGCAATCCCGCGGGCATCGTGCATCACCATCTGCATGCCGTGGTTGACCTGCTCCCAGTCGCGAGGATCCTTGAGCAGGATGTTCGGCATCGGATGCTCATCCACCGGCGCGACACCGTCCACGGTTTTGGCAAGGTGCGGGCGATTCCACACGCCTTTGTTAGCAATCAGCGCCGTGGCCTGGGCCAACTGCAGCGGTGTGACCTGCATGTAGCCCTGGCCGATGCCGAGAATCACCGTCTCGCCCGGGAACCAGGCCTGACGACGGGTGGCACGTTTCCAGGCTTGGGATGGCATCAGGCCGGGGGATTCTTCATTCATGTCCAGGGAGACTTTCTCACCCAGTCCGAACATGGCCATGTAATCGTGCAGGCGATCGATACCGAGCTTGTGTGCCAGGTCATAGAAATAGGTGTCGTTGGAACGCATGATCGCCGCATCCATATCCACCCAGCCGTCGCCGCTGTGGTTCCAGTTGCGGTATTTGTGATCGAAATCCGGCAGTTGGTAATAACCGGGGTCGAACACACGGGTCTGTGGCGTGACGACACCGGCATCGAGGCCAGCGATTGCCATTTCCGGCTTGATGGTCGAACCCGGCGCATAGAGACCGCGCAGCACACGGTTGAACAGCGGTCGGTCGATGGAGTCCCGTAGCGTGGAGTACTCCTTGGAACTGATACCGGTGACGAACAGATTCGGATCGAAACTCGGGTTGCTGACCATGGCCAACACTTCACCGGTCGAGGGATCCAGTGCGACCACTGAGCCACGGCGATCGCCCAAGGCTTGCTCGGCGGCCTCCTGAAGCTTGACGTCGAGGCTCAGGACAATGTTTTCGCCTGGCACCGGGTCAGTGTGCTTGAGCACTCGCAGCACGCGGCCCTGGGCATTGGTTTCGACTTCCTCATAACCGACATGGCCGTGCAGTTGCTTCTCGTAGAATTTTTCAATCCCGGTCTTGCCGATGGATTGGGTGCCTCGGTACTCGACGGTATCCAGAGCCTTTGACTCTTTCTCGTTGATACGTCCGACGTAGCCGACCGAATGGGCGAAGTGCTCGCCCAATGGATAATGCCGAACGAACTGCGGCTCGACATCGAGGCCCGGCAAGCGGAACTCGTTGACAGCGAGTACGGCAATTTGCTCTTCGCTCAGTTCATAGAACAACGTCACAGGTACGAAGGGGTGACGTGCCTGCTTCATCGCCTTGTCGAACTGCGAGCGGTCTTCAGCGGGCAAATGCAGGAGATTGACTACCTCGTCCAGCTCTTCGTTTACATCGGTAGCACGTTCGCGGGTGATGGTCAGGTTGTAGCTGGGACGGTTATCTGCGAGGAGTACGCCGTTGCGGTCGTAGATCAACCCGCGAGTCGGTGTAATTGGCAGGACATGTACGCGATTGTTTTCGGAGATGGTCGAGTGATAGTCGAACTCGACTACCTGCAGGACATACAGGCGCACTACCAGCGCACAGGTGACAGCGGCAACGAACAAGCCGAGGCCATCAGCCTTTTATTGACCAGGCGTGTCTCTTTCTCGTGGTCCTTGATGGGTATCGGTTCGGGCATTTCTACAGCAACTCTTTGAAAAGAATGCCGATCCCTGGGCGCAAACTCAGTCCATTAAAAATGAGCTGCACCTTAGCAAAAGCGCGGAGTCAGGTTTATGTGATTTTTTTTACAATGACCTTGTAGGAGCGAGCTCGCTCGCGATGGACGTTAACGATGACGCGGGAAACCTGACGCCCCGCAGCGCTCGCAGGTTTTTCGCGAGCGAGCTCGCTCCTACAGGGGGGCCAAAAACAAAACCCCTACCTGCATACGCAGATAGGGGTTTCGGAATTTAATCTTGACGATGACCTACTCTCACATGGGGAAACCCCACACTACCATCGGCGATGCATCGTTTCACTGCTGAGTTCGG
>NZ_JAGYGG010000050.1:0-31852 GCF_019947335.1 Pseudomonas sp. BF-R-24 | reverse complement strand
GCTCGCGATGGACTTGAGGACGCCGCGGGGAATCAGGCACCCGGCGTTATCGTTAACGTCCATCGCGAGCAGGCTCGCTCCTACAGGGAATCAGGACAATCAGTCCTCGAGTGCGCGAACCCGCTCGTGGCGCTGCTGTTCTTCAGGCTGAGCCGACGACTGCAGGGTGAAATCGAAGTCGATTTCGGCAAAGCGACCGCTCACACCATGGGCCGCCGCGCGCTGCTGATCGTCGCTGAAGGTGATTTTGGCGATCAGTTCGTCACGGGTGGCGTAGGCGAAATCGTCATGCAGGTACTGATCGCCGTCAAGGTTGATCTGGGTGGTCAGGTGGCGATGATCCGGCGCGGAAATGAAGAAGTGCACGTGCGCCGGACGCTGGCCATGACGACCCAGTTGATCGAGCAGTTGCTGGGTCGGACCGTCCGGTGGGCAGCCATAGCCCGACGGCACGATGCTGCGGAAACGATAGCGGCCTTCGGCGTCGGTCACGATACGGCGACGCAGGTTGAATTCCGATTGCGTGGTGTCGAAGTACGAGTAGGTGCCACCGGTATTGGCGTGCCAGACGTCTACCACGGCACCGGCCAGGGGTTCGCCAGCGGTGTTGAACACGCGGCCTTGCATGAACAGGGTCACACCCGGATCGACGCCGTCGTCCAGACGCGCTTCGCCTTGCGACAGCGGCGCACCCGCCACGTACAGCGGGCCTTCGATGGTGCGCGGCGTGCCACCGGATTTGCCGGCCTGCTCGTCTTCGGCGTCCATCAGCAGGTCGAGGTAGTGCTCCAGACCGAGACCGGCCACCACCAGCCCGGCTTCCTGGCGAGCGCCCAGCACGTTGAGGTAGTTGACGGCTTTCCAGAACTCTTCCGGGGTCACGGCCAGGTCTTCGATGATGTTCACCGAATCACGCAGGATGCGATAGACCAATGCCTTGGTCCGTGGGTTGCCGGCGTCGTTGAGCAGGCCGCTGGCCTCTTCGAGAAATTTCTGGACTTCGGCAGTGTGGGAAATCTTGACGTTCATTTTGAAGGGTTCCTCATCTTGTAATTATTAGCGTAGCGCTGAACAGGCTGGGCTCAGCGGTCATCGTCACGGATGGAAGAAGGATGCCGGCACATCGCGTCGATTTCGATGGCCATGTACGGGAACAGCGGTAATTGCATCAGCAGGTCATGCAGTTCCTGAACGCTGTCGACATCGAACACGCTGTAGTTGGCGTAGTGCCCGGCGATGCGCCACAGGTGGCGCCACTTGCCCTGCTCTTGCAGGCGCTGGGCCAGGGCTTTCTCGTCAGCCTTGAGTTTGGCTGCCGCTTCGGGATTCATGTCGACCGGCAGATTCACGGTCATTTTTACGTGGAACAGCATAATGCTCTCCTCAGGCTTGATGAATGGCGGTGGATGTCTTGTCGCGGCGGAAGAACGCCAGGCGCTCTTCATCCAGGCTCAGGCCCAGGCCCGGCGTTTTCGGCACGTGCAGTTCAAAATCGCGATACACCAGCGGTTCGCTGAGAATGTCTTCGGTCAGCAGCAACGGGCCGAACAGTTCGGTGTCCCACGCCAGCTTGTTCAGGGTGACGAAGGCATGGGCCGAGGCCATGGTGCCCAGGCCACCTTCAAGCATGGTGCCGCCGTACAGGGCAATACCGGCCGCTTCAGCGATGGAGGCGGTGCGCAATACGGCACGTGGGCCACCATTCTTGGCAATTTTCAGGGCGAACACCGAAGCTGCGCCTTCGCGGGCCAGGTTGAACGCATCTTCCACGCATTCGATGGATTCGTCGGCCATGATCGGCGCCGGGCTCATCGCGTTGAGGCGAGCCATGCCGGCGCGGTTGTTGCGCGAGATCGGCTGTTCGATCAGGTCGATGCCGTTGGTGCCGAGGATCCGGCAGGCCCGCAGCGCCACCGCTTCGTCCCAGGCCTGATTGACGTCGACCCGCACGCTGGCGCGGTCACCCAGGGCCTTCTTGATGGCGATGACGTGGGCCAGGTCGCGGTTGACCTCCCCGGCGCCGATCTTCAGTTTGAAGATGCGGTGGCGACGCAGGTCGAGCATTTTTTCCGCTTCGGCGATGTCCTTCTCGGTGTCGCCGCTGGCCAGGGTCCAGGCCACCGGCAGCGCATCGCGAACACGACCGCCAAGCAATTCGCTGACCGGCAGGCCGAGGCGTTTGCCCAAGGCATCGAGCAGTGCGGTTTCAATACCGGATTTGGCGAAGGTGTTGCCACGAATGCTGCGCTCCAGGCGCAACATGGCCGCGTTGACGTTGTTGCTGTCCTGGCCGATCAACAGTGGCGCGAAGTGCGTGTCGATGTTGGTCTTGATGCTGTCCGGGCTTTCATTGCCGTAAGCCAGACCACCGATGGTGGTGGATTCGCCGATGCCTTCGATGCCGTCGGCGCAACGCACGCGGATGATCACCAGGGTCTGGTTCTGCATGGTGTGCATCGCCAGCTTGTGCGGGCGGATGGTCGGCAGATCGACGATGATCGTCTCGATCGACTCAATGGCTGTTGCAAGCATTTCGATACCCGTCAGGTTCTTGAAGTTCTGGAATCGATTCTCGTACGGCTTTTTTCCTGAAGCCAATATAGAATTGGTCTGACTTGATACCTTAAAGGTATGCAACTGATTGACTGGAGGCCCCATGGAACTGCGGCACCTGCGTTACTTCCAGGTATTGGCTCAAACCCTCAACTTCACCCGCGCGGCCGAGTTGCTGCACATCGCCCAGCCGCCCTTGAGTCGGCAAATCCAGCAACTGGAGGACGAACTGGGGGTGATGCTGCTCGAGCGCGGCCGACCGCTGAAGTTGACCGACGCCGGGCGGTTTTTCCACGAGCACTCCACCGCCCTGCTCGAACAACTGAACAAGGTCTGCGACAACACCCGGCGCATCGGGTTGGGTGAGAAAACCTGGCTGGGTATCGGCTTTGCGCCGTCGACACTGTATGGCGTGCTGCCGGAACTGATCCGCCGGTTACGCAGTGGCGAGCCGCTGGAGCTGGAGCTGGGGCTTTCTGAAATGACCACCCTGCAACAGGTGCAGGCGTTGAAGGCCGGGCGCATCGATATCGGTTTCGGTCGAATCCGTATCGACGACCCGGCCATCGTCCAGACCGTGCTCACCGAAGACCGCCTGGTCGCCGCCCTGCCCGCCGGGCATCCGTTGCTCGCAGGGCCCATCAGTTTGCGGGAACTGGCCAAGGAACCCTTTGTGCTGTACCCCGGCAATCCAAGGCCGAGTTACGCCGACCATGTGATTGCCCTGTTCGAGTCCTACGGCGTGAGCATCCACGTCGCGCAATGGACCAACGAGCTGCAAACGGCGATCGGGTTGGTGGGGGCGGGAATCGGCGTCACGCTGGTACCGGCCTCGGTGCAGTTGCTGCACCGCGACGACATCGGCTTCACCCCGCTGCTGGAAGACAACGCCACCTCGCCGATCATTCTCAGCCGACGGGTGGGCGATGTATCGCCGGGGTTGAACCATTGTTTGCGGATGATTGATGAGCTGCTGCCACCAGCAGCGTAAGGCAATAGAACAGGCGATAATCACCTGTGGCAGCCCGCAACCCGCCCCGTGAAATTCGCAATGAGTGCGATCCAGTTCTCATTTCTGCAAGCGTCTAACGGGTGTTCCCGCCCCAGATCCAGTTCCAGAACCCCGGCAATTCGACCGGCTGCGAACCGTCACGCACGGTGCGCGCCATGGCCGCCCGCTGTAACGCAGCCTGATCGTCGTAAAACGGCTTGTCGGCGGTTTTCACCCCGGTCTCCCGGGCGCTGTCGAGCAGAATCTGCAGGTATTCACGGGTATGCCGGGCGGTATAGCGGTTGAGGTCGTGGAAGGTCACCACCACCGGAATCACGCCATCGACCACCGGCAACTCGCCGCGGGCAATGCGCTCGCGAACTTCGGACATCGAGCGCAGCATGTGCGACCGGCGCCGGGGGCTGGCGTTGAAGCCCCAGATCTTGCCGTCATTGGCGCTCAAGTCGGTGAGCAGTACATGCAGGCCATGCCGCTGATAAGCGGCGAAGGTGCGTTTGTCGTAGTTCCAGAATGGCGGGCGCAACAGGGTTGGCGCAGCGCCGGTAATCGCAGCGATGTCGGCGCTTCCATCGGTGAGGGCCTGCTCCAACACGGGTGGGTCAAGGGAACGATGATTGGTGTGCCGGGGTGTTGCCGTATGAAAGCCCAGGATATGACCTTCGGCATGTTCACGACGCATGATGTCCCGGCCCAATTCGCTGCCACCGGCTCGCGGAGCGCGGGTTTGCACGAAGAACACGGCCTTGATGTCCGATTGCAGCGGGTTTTGCGCCAGGCTCTCCAATACAGTGACGGTCGGATTCCACCAGCTCGATGCACTGGGGCCGTCATCGAAGGTCAGCAGAAACCGGATGGGGGGTTGCGCCTGCAAACGCTGCTCGGTCCGCGGAGTCATTTCGATGGGTGCGGCGATACAGCCGAACAAACCCACTGCCAGGGCGCACACCGTTAAACACTTGAACAATCGTTTCATCTTTTGCCTTGGGCCAGACCATCACGGTCGATACTTCAATGGGCAAGGATCCTTCGCCCGCTCATCCGTCGTCGGCCCGCATCGAGACGACGGGCCGAGGTTGGATAGGGTACACAGGGTTTGGTTCCGGTGCTCGCCAGGCCCGTTTCGCCACGAGCAACTAAACTCAAAGCTTCGGTCGGAGCGTCTTAACCGGAGTGTCAGGCCATGTGCGGACGACTGTCGCAATACCGTGGAATCCACGACTTCGTAGCGGTGCTGAGCATCCCCGACGCGCTGATCAATCGCGTCGGCAACGAACCCCTGGGGCACTACAACGCCGCCCCCACCACGCAACTCGCCCTGCTGCACCTGGAGAACGAGCGGCTGCACGCCGATGCCGTGCGTTGGGGGTGGCGACCGCACTGGGCGACGGATCGCGTGGAGCCGGTCAATGCCCGGGTCGAGAAAGTCGCTCACGGCCCGTACTTTCGGGCGATCTGGCCCCATCGCGCGATCTGCCCGATTGATAACTGGTTCGAATGGGTCGACACCGGCGAGGCCAACAAACAACCGTGGCTGATTCGGCGACGGGACCGCGCCCCGGTTTTCTGCGCGGCCATCGGCCAGTACCCCATCGGCGGAGCGCCCCACAGGGAACACGACGGTTTCGTCATTCTGACGGCCGACAGCTCGGGCGGCATGCTTGACGTGCATGACCGCCGACCGGTGGTGTTCTCACCCGAACTGGCGCGGGAATGGCTGGACCCGGCCACGCCCAGGGAGCGAGCCGAGGAAATGGCGTTATCCCAGGGCGAGGCCAGCGATGTATTCGAGTGGTACAAGGTCGACAGGGCCGTTGGCAATGTCAGGAACCAGGGCGCCACGCTGATCAAGGAAGTCCCATGAACCGATCAACAGCTGTAGGAGCGAGCTTGCTCGTGATGGACTCAAGAGCGCCGCGTTTAGCCAGTAAACACGCGTAATCGTTAACGACCATCGCGAGCAAGCTCGCTCCTACAGCAGCATTACGCTCAATGGCGGGGCTTCGTTGTATTCCCGTGCTGCTCAGAACTTGCGGTCAGGCTCTGACAGTTCCTTACCGTCGTCAGGATGCTTCCAGTCCGGTACCGAACGTTTCTGCTGCTCAATCTCTTCTTCCGTGGGTTCGTCCTCATCTTCTTCCGGGTCCGGTTGCTTGGGTTCATTGGCCATGTTCACCTCTCTTCCTGAAGGGATCGGTCATCAACTTAAGCTTAGATCAGTTCCCCTGCCCCGCTCAGAGCCACCAGCGCAGCAAAAAGAAGAAGCCCATGCTCAACAGCATGCTGAGCAACGTATTGCGCGTGTAGAGCACCAGCCCGACCGCCACCAGCGAGCTGATCAGATAGGGATTGTCCCAGTGCAGATTCAGCTGTTTTTCCGGCATGAACACAATCGGCCCGCAGATGGCAGTCAACATGCCCGGTACGGCAAACCCGAGGAACTGCCGGGCATTGCTGCTCAAGCGTAGCGGCAGTCGCGGTTCCAGAAAAACATAGCGGTTGAGGAACACCAACACGCCCATTCCGATAATCACTGCCCAGACCATCATGTGCGTCCACCGTAGAATTTATTGCAGACAAACCCGGCGGTCATGCCCGCCAGCCCCGACAGCACCAGCGCCGAGCCCCATTGCCAGTAGCTGAACAGCACCGAGCAGAACAGCGACACCGCCACGCACACCACGGTCGGCACATTGCGCACCACCGGGGTGATCAGGGCGATGAAGGTTGCCGCGATGGAGAAATCCAGGCCCAGGTGTTCAAGGCCGGGAATGCTGCTGCCGAGCACAATGCCCGCCAGGGTGAACAGGTTCCAGGCGATGTAGAACGTCAGGCCCACGCCCAGGGCGTACCAGCGGTTGAACTGCTGTTTGTCGTGCTGGCTGGTCAGGGCGAACAACTCATCGGTGAGCAAGAACCCCAGGCCCGCGCGCCAGCGCCCCGGCAATGGCGAAATCACCGAGCGCATGCTCATCCCGTAGAGCAAATGCTGGGAGGTCAGCAGCAGTGTGGTCAGCAAGATCGAAAAAATCCCGGCACCGCCCTTGAGCATGCCGATGGCCACCAGTTGCGCGGCACCGGCAAACACAATGCTCGACAGGCCCTGGCCTTGCAGGGGCGTGAGGTTGGCTTCGATGGCCATGGAACCGGCCAGCAAGCCCCAGGGCGCGGTGGCCAGGGACAACGGCATGATCGCCGCTGCGCCGCGAAAAAAGGCACTGCGCGGCATGATTGAGTTGGACATAACGTTCTACAGACAGGGATAGACCCCAGACTGTGCCAGCAGTCGCGGCCGAAGGCTTGAACAATCTTGCTCACTGATACGTGGCGTGCCATTCATCGGCTGCCCGCTTGATTCGCCAAAGTGCTAGCAACATGATGGCCCTGCATTTTCATCGAGGCAGGCCCTTCATGAGTTCAGTGGAAACCGACAGCGACGTTTATAAAACCCTGCTTGAATCGACCCGGGCGATTCCCTGGCGCATCGACTGGAAAACCATGACGTTCAGCTACATCGGGCCACAGATCGAAGAACTGCTGGGCTGGAAACAGCACAGCTGGGCGTCGGTCAATGACTGGGTCGAGCGCATGCATCCGGATGACCGCGACTACGTGATGGACTTCTGCGTCTCGCAATCGCGCGCCGGTATCGATCACGAGGCCGACTATCGCGCACTCACCGAAAGCGGCGAGTACGTCTGGATCCGCGATGTGGTGCATGTGGTGCGCAAGGACGGCGAAGTCGAGGCGCTGGTAGGTTTCATGTTCGATATCAGCGAGCGCAAGAAAACCGAAGAGCACCTGATCCGCCTGCAAAAGCAGCTTGAAGAGTATTCCTTCCAGGACGGCCTGACCGGCATCGCCAACCGGCGCATGTTCGACACCGTGCTGGAGCGCGAGTGGAACAATGCCCAGCGCACCGGCTTGCCATTGTCGGTGATCGTGCTGGATATCGACTACTTCAAGCAGTACAACGACCATTACGGCCACATCAAGGGCGACGAATGCCTGCGCCGCGTCGCGCAAACCTTGTCTCTGGCGGCGAACCGGCCACGGGATTTCATTGCGCGGATCGGCGGTGAAGAGTTTGTCTGGCTGCTGCCGGAAACCGATGCCGAGTCAGCGCGTCTGGTGGCGCACAAGTGCCTGCACCTGATTCGCCAGCAGCAGATTCCCCATGAATTCTCGAACGTGTCGAAGCTGCTGAGTATCAGCCTCGGCGTCGGCACCACCCTGGCGTCGATGCACGCGACGGCCCTGGAATTCGTCGAACAGGTCGATCATCTGCTGTACAAGGCCAAGCACAATGGCCGAATGCGCGCCGAGTACGCCGATTTTCGTGATTGACAAACGGCGCGCCGGCTTTTAAAACTGAGCGCCTCACTCAGGGTGTAAGCAAGTATGTCCGCAACCTTCAATCTCGACTCTTCCGTCATTGGCTTGATTACCAAGGCGCAAGGTTGCGTTGCGCACGCCCTCAAATCGAAGAAACAGTCGCTCATGTGACCGGGGCGCGCTGTCCCGTCAGATGAGCTGACAGGACATTGAGCGCGACGGACCACCCTCCCCTTGCTTACTCTCCTTCCATGCCCCTGACGGTGACGAAATCGGTCAACCATCAGGAGAAAGTGCATGTCAGCGTTTCAAGGTATCTGGGTTCCACTGGTCACACCATTCCACAACGGCGCCATCGATTTTGTCGGCTTGCGCCGGCTGGTCAGCCATCTGCTGGAAAAAGGTGTCGACGGTCTCATCGTTTGCGGCACCACCGGCGAACCGGCGGCGATGGGCAAGCATGAGCAACTGGCGGTGCTCGATGCGGTGCTGGAACTGGCGCCGGCGCAACAGGTGGTCATGGGCCTGGCCGGTAACAACCTGACCGAGTTGTTGCAGTTCCAGAGCGAGATCCTCAAGCGCCCGGTGGCTGGCCTGCTGGTGCCGGCACCGTATTACATCCGCCCTTCCCAGGCCGGCCTCGAAGCGTTTTTCCGCACGGTCGCCGATGCCTCCAGCGTACCGCTGATTCTCTACGACATCCCATACCGTACCGGCGTGGCCTTCGAACAGGCGACCCTGCTCAACATCGTCGCCCACGAGCGGATCGTCGCCATCAAGGATTGCGGCGGTAATTTTTCCAACACCCTCGCCTTGCTCAACAGCGGCCTTGTCGACGTGCTGTGCGGCGAAGACAACCAGATCTTCAATGCCCTGTGCCTGGGCGCCAAAGGTGCGATTGCCGCGTCGGCGCATGTCCATCCCGAACTGTTCGTGCAGTTGCACCGGCAAATCCGCGACAACCAATTGGCCGAAGGCCGCGCCACGTTTTTCCGTTTGCTGCCACTGATCAACAGCCTGTTCCTGGAGCCCAACCCGGCCCCGGTGAAAACCGCACTGGCCCTGCAAGGCTTGATCGGTGACGAACTGCGCGCGCCCATGCAACGCAGCAGTGAACCGATGACCGAGCGTTTGAAGGGTGTACTCAGCGCATTGGGCCGCGACAATCGATAGAGCAACGGCCTGCGGCCCGAGTAACATGGAGCGATTCGTTCAGCCTTCAGGGGCACCGACATGCTGTACCGAATCGCCGCCGACGGGCTGATGCTGTTTCACTTGCTGTTCATCGTGTTTGTGTTGTTCGGCGGGTTGCTGGTGCTCAAATGGCGCCACCTGATCTGGTGGCACCCACCGGCCGCGCTGTGGGGTATGGCGGTGGAGTTCTTCCACCTGCCCTGCCCGCTGACCGACTGGGAAAACCGCATGCGCCATGACGCCGGGCAAACCGGCTATGGCGGAGGATTCATCGAGCATTACATTTGGCCGGTGATTTACCCGGCGGGGCTGACGCCGGCTATTCAACTGTGGCTGGCCGCTGTGGTACTGGCACTCAATGTGCTGGTTTATCTTCGAGTGTTCAGGAAATGGAAGTGCCTCTGAAGGATCGCAGTCTGCGGCCGCTCCCTTTCCAGAGCAAAGAGTTGAATCGGGTGATTAATTTGTAGGAACCGACTCACTCGATAAATGGAAAAGGAGCTGAAAACGCAGGAAAAATCCGACTTAACAATCCATCTACAATCGTCAACAGTACCCCCCCTATTACGGAAAATTTAAACTGCAAAGGGGGCATCATGAGTCGCACCACACCGTCAGTCACTGGCGACGCTTCGACATTCGATCGATTACGAGCTATCTGGAAAGAAATCCTCAACCACCAGGCCATCTCGGCCGACAGCCATTTTTTTGAATGCGGCGCGACTTCCCTGTCGGTCATGATGCTGCTTGGCAAAATTGCCAACCTGTTCAATGTTGACCTGCCCCCCAAAGATATTTTCGACCATCCGACGCTGGCTCAGCAGACGAGGCTGCTCAACGGCAGCGCACGCCAGGGTAGTGAAAACAGCCTATTGCTGGACGCCCACGTCTGGCGCAAGCGAGAAGGTGAAGATACGCCCGGACTGGCTCAACGCGAGATCCTTGAAAAGCCCAACGAAACCCCAGCCTATCTGGAAAATGTGGTGCTGGCGTTTTACATTCGCGGCGAATGTTCAGTGGCCAGGGTTCGCGAAGCCTTCGGCGCCGTACTTGAACAGCAACCGGCGTTACGTTGCAGTTTCGAATTCAACGCTCACGATCAGTGGCGTCGTTCACAACACGCCCTGGATGAGTTCCCGTTGCCTTTTCACCTGATAAACCTGGCGCTTGAAAGCGATATCAGCCGAACCGTGACAGATCTGATCGCTGAAGAAACAGTGACCGCTTTTGACCTGAAACATCCACCGTTGATCCGGGCAACCTACCTTGAATGCCAAGGGACTGACGACGTGCTGATCATCACTGCCCATCACATTGCATTCGATGGCTGGTCAGGTGCGGTACTGATGGACCAGCTTTGCGCGCACTATCAGTCATTACTCGCCACCGGCGTGCCTGACAAAGCCAAATACTGCCTGCAATACGCAGATTATACCGATGCCCAACATCAACGTTTGGCTGAAAACCTGCTGGATAGACATAACGATTTTTGGCAAGAGACACTGAAACAACTGCCCGAACCCTTTCCACTGCGCGGCGCTATTGAGCGGCCTCGGCAATTTACCTATCGCAGTGCCGTTCTACCGCTCAACCTGGATGCGCAATACCCCGCAATCGCGCAATTGTGCAGCCGAACAGGCTTCAGCCTTTATACCGTTATCCTCACTGCGTTCTTGGTTTCTCTCGCCAGAAACACAGGCACGATCGACCTCTACGTACGCTCTCC
This sequence comes from Pseudomonas sp. BF-R-24, assembly GCF_019947335.1. Taxonomy (NCBI): domain Bacteria; kingdom Pseudomonadati; phylum Pseudomonadota; class Gammaproteobacteria; order Pseudomonadales; family Pseudomonadaceae; genus Pseudomonas; species Pseudomonas sp. BF-R-24. The sequence continues at coordinate 21,035 of NZ_JAGYGG010000050.1, read as the reverse complement.
AGTAGCCAACCGGACCGACGCGGCCCTGGAGCCGGTAGTGGGGTATTTTGTTCACCCCATGGTGATTCGCCCCCGGCTTTGTGAATGGTCTCCTTCTCTGTTGCTGCTGGAGCAGGTCAACCATTGCGTGTTGGATGCCTATGGCCACGCCATGCTGCCGCCGCATATTTTTGAGGCGCACTGCTCGCCCCGCGCTGTCGCTTACGGCTCCCGATTTCCCTATTGGTATAACCACCATAACTATCCCTCGCGGCAGCGCCAATTAGGCACATCACAGCTCCACGGTATCGGGGTTCCATCCAGCGGGATCAAGACCGATGTTTCGCTTAACACACTTCGTACCGAAAGCGGATTGGTCGGAAGTCTTTCCTACTACCGTGACGCCATTTCTGAAGATTGTGTGCAAGCCCTGTTGGTCAGTTTCAAGCAGGTATTGAATGAGTTACTTGCCATCCCACCCGGCGTACTTGTCGGCGACAGCACCAACTTCAACCAGGAAGGCACCGGTAACCAGGCAACCGGGTTGCAGCAATAATCGCGTAGTGGCCCTTGTGGGGATGGTCGCGATCTTTATTGCCGCATACGGAACACAGGGAACGCATATTCTTCTGTAGATACCGTATGGCCCCTCAAGAATTTTGCACATGCTGTCGACAGAAGACCCGGCGCTGCTCGAGGCCATCCGCGAAACCGGCAACCTGTCGCGGGCGGCGGCACACCTGGGCAAAGCGCCGTCGACCGCCGCCGCTACCGTTTGCAACTGACCCCGGCAGGCGAGCTGCTGGTCAACTAAGCGGCGCGGCTGATGCAGGACGTCTCGCGCCCGACCCAACAGGTCCAGCAAGTCGCCTATGGCTGGGAGAGCCGCTTGTGGATCGTCACCGACGAACTGCTGGAGTTCGAGACCTTGATTCCGGTGATCGACGAACTCGACGCACTGCACAATCCGGCGTATCGCTGCGCATAACCCAGGAAGTGCTCAAAGGAGCCTGGGGAGGCCCTGCGCGAAGGCCGCGCGGACAATGCGCGCAAAAATCCTCGCCAAGTGCAATGCACTGGTGGTGGGCTGGCTGCTAAGGAACCGGCTCACTGCTGAAAAACGGCACGCTGGTTGAAAAGCCAATGGCCGACCCGCGAGAGCCGAACATCCTGTATGCCGGTTGGCGTGGCGACCATGACGGTCGCGCCCTGGGCTGGTGGCTGGAGCAGCTGAAGAAATCGTACCTGGCTACCCGACTGGTCCAGGGAACGGACCGGTTTGTCTGACGCCCGACGTTCAGTTGGCGATCACGCTCATGTTTCGCCCACTGGCCTTGGCCACGTACAGCGCCTTGTCTGCCGCACCAATCAGGTCTTCGGGGCGGACCGGGGACGCGGCATTGCTGGCACAGACGCCGACACTGACAGTCACGGTGCCTTCCGGGCTGTCACTGTGGGCAATGTCGGCCTGCAGTACCGCACGGCGGATTTTCTCCGCCACCAGAAATGCCCCCACATAGTCGCTGCCGGGCAGCACCACGGCAAACTCTTCGCCACCATAGCGGGCGGCCAGGTCACCGGGACGCTTGATGCTGTCCGTGATGATCGCACTGACCTTGCGCAAACACTCGTCACCGGCCAGGTGGCCGTAGCGGTCGTTGAACGGTTTGAAATGGTCGACATCAATCATCAACAGCGCCAATTCGGACTGGCTGCGTCGGGCACGGCCCATTTCGGCATCGATGAAAGCGTCGAGCTGACGGCGGTTGGCCAGCCCCGTCAGCGCGTCCTTCAGGGCCAGGCCTTCGAGGTTGCGATTGACCTCCAGGAGCTTGTCCTGGGTGTCCAGCAACTCGACCTGCACCAGGTTCTGCTGTTTCATCAGTTTGATAAGCCGAAACCCCAATACCCCGAGAAAACCCAGCAACAGCGTGACGATGCCGGTGCTGAGCAGCGTCTCCTTGCGCCAGCTGCCGAGCACTTCATCCTTGTTCAACGCGGTAAAAACGATCAGCGGATAACCCTCGACCCGGCGATACCCTATCACCCGCTCGACACCGTCGATGATCGACCTGATCGTCGCCGTACCCGCGTCGCCCTTGGGCAACAACTGGGTGAACAACGGGCTCTTGGCGAGGCTGGTGCCGATGTCCGCCTCCTTGAAGGGTCTGCGAATGACAATGCTGGCATTGTCGGCGATCAGGTTGATCACGCCGTTACTGCCCATGTCGATACTGTCGTAGAGCTGCAGGAAATGGCTGAGGTAAATCGTCGCCACCGCCACCCCGGCAAAGCTGCCGTCGGGATGATTGACCCGGCGCGAAACCGTCATGATCCATTCACCGCTCGAACGGCTCTTGATCGACGGCCCGATGTGCGGCCCACGACTGGGGTTATCGCGATGGAAGGTGAAGTATTCGCGGTCGGAATTGTTGACGCCGGTTTGGCCGGCGCCGTTGGAATTGGCGATCCATTGCCCTTTTTCGTCGAAAACGAACACGCCATGGAGCTGACTCAACTCACTGCGCTGGGCATTGAGCAATGCCGGCAGCCGGGATTGATCCACACCCTCGTGCTCCAGCCGATCGACCAGGGTGAACAACAGTGTGTCGGCCTGCTTGATCGTTGCCTGCGCTTGCGATGCCAGGGTCTGCGCAAGGTTGGACATCGTCACTTCCTTGTCATGCAGGTAGTACTGGCGCGAGCTCCAGGCTTCCCAGATCACGATAGCCACCATCGACAGGCACACTGCGAGCAGCAGGATCACCGCCGAGCGGACCTTGAGCCGGGGCACGGCTGGCCGGAGCATTTCAATATGATCGTTGATCGATGGATGTCCCATGGTGCTCCCTGATTGTCTGTGACAGGGCGATACTTCCTGATCGCCTCTTTTGCACTATGCCTGATACAGGCTCGCAATGATGTTAGCGCGACGCCTGCTTTACCGCCTCCAGCCACGCCGGATCCAGCCGCGTCTGTTCGGTGTCGATGCCCAGCGCTTGCATTCGTTCCTTGTGCTGATCCATTTCGCGGAGCAACTGGCCGTGGTCGCTGGAGTTGCCATCGAGTTGATGCATCTGGTTCAACCCCAAATGGTAGAAACGCAACAGCTTCATCGCAACCGAATCGCCCTTTTCCACGGCCGTCGTTACATGATGCATGACATTGGTAACGCTCATCAGGCTGCGCTTGAGTTGCCAACTGTAGACCGCCGGCGCCATCCATTCCTGGCGCCAGAACACCTTGCGCATCAACGCTGCCATCGCCAGCACCGCAACGAACACGCCACCGGCATTGAAGCGCAGATTGTCGCCTCCCGGCGTGCCGAACAGAGCCACCGCCGCCGTGGACAGCACCATCGCCAACGCCAGAAAGATCAGGGCAATGATGACCGTGCTGCGCCGGGTCTGTTGCCGGTAGGTCTGGGCGTTCATCGGCTGGATTTCGAACATTGCGTCGGGTTTCCTGAGCTTCAATGGTAAAAAGGGGTCTGAGGCAAAAAGACTGCGGGCCATTATCGCCTCTGCGCGGGATTTAGCTATGCTGGGGCTCCTTTTCATCTTTTCATCGTCAAGCAGGGACATGGCGAGACAGCGCAGTTCGTGCCATCTTCTTTCATGAATACACATTATTCGGATGCCATTCGTTGTTGTTGTGTGAATGACATCGTTTTAAGGATCATTGAATGACCCAACGCCAAGTTATCAACGCCTCCGTCAGTCCCAAAGGCAGCCTGGAAACACTCTCGCAACGGGAAGTCCAGCAATTGAGCGAAGCCGGTTCCGGCAGCACCTACACCCTCTTCCGCCAGTGCGCCCTGGCCATCCTCAACACCGGCGCCCATGTCGACAACGCCAAGACCATCCTTGAAGCCTACAAGGATTTTGAAATCCGCATTCACCAGCAGGACCGTGGCGTGCGCCTGGAACTGCTGAACGCCCCGGCCGACGCCTTCGTCGACGGTGAAATGATCGCCAGCACCCGGGAAATGCTGTTCAGCGCCCTGCGTGACATCGTCTACACCGAAAACGAACTCGACAGCCAACGCATCGACCTGAGCAGCTCCCAGGGCATCAGCGATTACGTCTTCCACCTGCTGCGCAACGCCCGCACCCTGCGCCCTGGCGTCGAGCCGAAGATCGTGGTGTGCTGGGGCGGGCACTCGATCAACACCGAAGAATACAAATACACCAAGAAAGTCGGCCACGAACTGGGCCTGCGCAGCCTGGACATCTGCACCGGTTGCGGCCCCGGCGTGATGAAAGGCCCGATGAAAGGCGCCACCATCGCCCACGCCAAGCAACGCATCCACGGCGGCCGCTACCTGGGCCTGACCGAACCCGGAATCATCGCCGCCGAGGCGCCGAACCCGATCGTCAACGAACTGGTGATCCTGCCGGACATCGAAAAACGCCTGGAAGCCTTCGTCCGCGTCGGCCACGGCATCATCATCTTCCCGGGCGGCGCCGGTACGGCCGAAGAGTTCCTGTACCTGCTGGGCATCCTGATGCACCCGGGCAATGAAGGCCTGCCCTTCCCGGTCATCCTCACCGGGCCGAAACACGCCGCGCCGTACCTGGAACAACTGGACGCATTCGTCGGTGCGACCCTGGGCGAAACCGCCAAGCAGCACTACCAGATCATCATCGATGACCCGGCCGAAGTGGCGCGGCAGATGACCCAGGGCCTCAAGGCGGTCAAGCAGTTCCGCCGCGAGCGCAACGACGCGTTCCACTTCAACTGGCTGCTGAAAATCGACGAAGGCTTCCAGCGCCCGTTCGACCCGACCCACGAAAACATGGCCAACCTGAAACTGAGCCTCGACCTGCCGTCCCACGAACTGGCAGCGAACCTGCGCCGCGCGTTCTCCGGCATCGTCGCCGGCAACGTCAAGGACAAGGGCATCCGCCTGATCGAAGAACACGGGCCGTACCAGATCCGTGGCGACGCGGCGATCATGCAACCGCTGGACCTGCTGCTCAAAGCCTTCGTCGCCCAACACCGGATGAAACTGCCGGGCGGCGCGGCGTATGTGCCGTGTTATCGGGTGGTGGCATAACCCTTTCGGTGTAATAACGCCGACATGAGCTTTACCGTCGCGAGCCGCAGTGAAAGCTGCGGTTCGCGGCACTCTATGGAAAGAAAAAAATGCGCCAACGTAATTCCGCCAGACTGCTGGTGATCAATCCCTCGCAACAGGTTCTGCTGTTTCACTTCCAACACAAAAACGATGCCCTCGCTGGCCAAAGCCACTGGGCGACACCCGGTGGGGGGCTTGAACAGGGTGAATCCTTTGAGGTTGCGGCGGTTCGTGAACTGTTTGAAGAGACGGGTTTACGCATCGACACGGTGGGTCCGAGCGTTGCAGAACGCAGTTTTCCGATGATGCTGCCAAGCGGCGAAACGGTGTTGTCCGTTGAGCGCTATTTCGTGGTTCATACCGACAGTGAACACCTGTCCCGTGAGGGATGGACGGCTAACGAAGTCCGGGTAATGGCTGACCATAAATGGTGGTCGGTGGCAGAGCTGCAAGAGACCCGAGAAACGGTGTGGCCGGAGCAGTTGATCACGATGCTGGAAAACGCCTGAAGCGTGCAAGCGAACACAACACCTGTGGCGAGGGGGCTTGCCCCCGTTCGGCTGCGCAGCAGTCGCAAATCCATTCAGCGCGGTCAGCCTGAAAAACCGCATTGCCTGATTTTGGGGCCGCTACGCAGCCCAACGGGGGCAAGCCCCCTCGCCACAAAGGTTCTGTGTTTAGTCCAATGGGGCAACATTATCCAGAGCGCGGTTGACCGCCAGGTCCGCCAGCATGATCACCTGCTGGATACCCAACAGCATGCTGCGTTGCGGGCCGTCCAGAAACGTGGCGAAATCAGTCGCCATCACGCTTGCTGAAGCCAGCGATTCACAGGCGTGGGCCAACAGGGTTTCGGTGTCGATGTTCGGGGCGATGACGAACATCGTGCTGGGATTGTGGGGGGCGATGCTTTTGAGGATGGCAGGTTTCAGGTGGATAGTTGATGCACGCTGACTGGTATCGGCTTTTGATTCGGGGGGATTGGGTGTGGGTTTGACCATGACGAAGCTCCTTGATTGATGGAGCCGCCACAATTCGCTGCGAAGCGAAGAAGGTGGCGGCCATACGCGGGTTCGCAGACCGGGAATCAAGGAACCCGGCAGACCCGAAAGTCTCCCGCGCACAGCCGCCATAACGCAAAACAGTGGGCGAACAAAAGCGCCAACTGCAAGGAAACGGTGGCGCTGAGCGCCTTGATTAACCTGGGCTGCGAAACCCGATCGCTGAATTTGCAGCGACCCGGCAACGATAGAATCAGGGTCCAAGGCCCACAAGCCGGCGGATTCTGGCGTAGTTGTAGGCAACGACGCAAGGCGGTGTAGCCTCACTCCTGGTCCTACAGCCGCCTCTGACATCCACAAATTCCTGTGGTGTGAGCCAAAGGATTATCGTTGGTTGTAAGACCGCCATCGCGAGCAAGCTCGCTCCCACAGAAGAGCAGAGCAAAAGCAGGGCCCCGTACCCCCACGCTCTTCACCACTCATCAGGCCGAGCGTTAGCTCGCCTGCAGCTTTTGATCTTGATCCACCCGCCCCCTCGGCAGGCTGAGCGGAGGTGTTCATCCGGGGATTGGCGCGCAGCGCCGTTCGACGCAGTCGAACACATCGCATGTAGGTGCCAGCGAAGCCAACCGGAGGGCGATGCCCCCGGATGAATGCCGGAGCGAAGGAACCCCGAGCCTCAGCGAGGGGCCGTACGTAAGGGGCGAGACCTTTTGGTTCCTTTTGGGGCGTTTGCCAAAAGGGACTCGCCGTAAGGGCGAAACCATAAGCAGCCGTTACCGCAGCAATGGATATGTACACGGTCAACAAAAGACAGGTCGGCTGTCAGGCCGCCTTCGCGAGCAAGCCCGCTCCCACAATTGGACCGGGTACATTTGGCGGAAATGTGTTGGCTGAAGGTTCAAGGCTGCAATGCCTGAGGTTCAGTGGACTGTGCTTTCGGCGGCCCGTCGGTGCCTTCGAGGGAGACTTTCTCGGCCACGAACTGCCAGTCCTTGTAGCTGGCCATGCCTTTGAAGTCCGCCCACTGGCTGGGAAAGTTCTCTTGCTTGAGCGGCTTCTGCTCGGACGGGCAGTACACACCGCTGATCCGCCCGTCGAAATCACGCATCAGCTCCCATTCGCCACCTGTCATCGGCTCCGGGTACAACTGTCGCAGATGATGCCTGGCCGACGGAAAACGCTCGTCCTGCAACAGGTCCTTGAGTTCTTTCGGATACTGGGCCATACCGGGCGAACTGCGGTAATAGCTGCGCAGCGCCTGGGCATATTGCGTACCGACCCAGAGCAACTGGTTTTCGCGATCGCGGCGCGCAGCGGTGGCCCACAACTCGCCGGCACTGGCCAGGCCCATGCCCAGCACGACGACCAGAAACAGCACACCCAGATAGGTGAAACCGTCCTGGTTCGAAGATTTACCACTCGGAATACAGGCTGCCATCACGCGCCCTCCCGCTGGCCCCACTCTTGATATCAGCCACCCCGCCCGCCACGCCATCCGGTGGCGCGACTATGACCCAGGTGTCCTTGCGCTCGGCAATCGGGTCCAGCGGCTGGTTGCGCAGGTAGCGCAGTTCGACCAGCTGCTCGATGGAATCGGGATAACGCCCGGTGTCTCCATAGTAATGATCCAGCGCCTCGCGCATGGACGACAGGCTCTGATGCAAGGTGGTCTCTTTGGAAGCTTCCAGGCTGCTGAAGTAGCGTGGCAAGGCGATCGTCATCAGGGTCGCGATGATTGCCATGACCACCATCAGTTCAATCAGGGTAAAGCCCTTTTGCCGACGCATATGCTCACCACTCTCGGTAGGCGATGCCATTGAGGCCCTTGCCGCGGGCCTTGGAGTAAACGTCAAAGACGTCCTGGCCCTCGCGCGGGTTCTCAGCCGAACTGTCATAGGAACGCAGGCCCCAGCCGCCCTCGTCGTCACGCTTGACGGCTGCCAGCGGGTCACGGGGGATACGCCGCAGGAAGTAGAACTTGGCGCCCTTTGCACTGCGCGTGTCACGCACACCCTCGACCAGTACTTGCAGGTTCGGCGGGTAGCCGCTGCTATCGAGCGACTTCTCGATGTAGCCCGCGTCGAAAGCTTGTTTGTAAGCGTCGATGGCATCGCGGATCTGGTACAGCGCGGTTCGCAGGTCCTGCTCTTTGCCCCGACGCACCACGGTCTCGGTCAGCGGTGCGGCCATGCCGGCCAGCAGGCCGACCAGGGCGAGCGTCACCACGACTTCGACCAGGGTAAAACCGCGTTGCGAGGCGTTCATGATCAAGGCTTCCCGACGGTAACGGTAGTGGCGATCGGGGCGGTCATGGGGTTGACCTGAACCGTGGTGCTCATCGAACGGTCCGGTGCCTGGATGTGCATGCTGGTTTCGGTACCGGTCGGGAATTCCATGTCCGACGGACTCTGGTACGGCAGATTGCGCACGATCCGCGGGGTGATCGACAGCACCAGTTCGGATTTGATGACGTCGTCCCTGTTGCTGCCGAACAGGCGACCCAGGCCGGGAATGTCGCCAAGGCCGGGAATCTTGTTGCCGGTGGCGCCGTGGTCGTCGCGCACCAGACCGGCGAGAATCTGGGTTTCGCCGTCATGCAGACGCAAGGTGGTCTGGGCGTTGCGGGTATCGACCTGGACCGGAATGGTGCCCTGAGCGGTCGGTGTCAGCGGCGTGGCGTTACTGACTTCCAGCGCGATCTTGATCGCCACTTCGTTGTTCAGGTGCACGATGGGCTGCACTTCGAGCTTCAGACCGACGTCGAGGTAGGTCACGCTTTCGGTGATCACCGGGCCCTGGGTCGAAGGCACCGAGGTGGCGCTGATGATCGGCACGCGCTGACCGATGTGGATGCGCGCCTGTTCGCGGTTGCTGACCCGAATCACGGGGCTGGCCAGGGTATTGATGTCCTTGTCCTGGGCATTGATCTTGGCCTGGGGCGATGGCGAGATCGTGATGCGGCCGGAGTTGATGCCCTTGAGCTGATCGAGAAGGGTCACCGCCGATCCGTCGCTGTTGACCACGCCGAAGGTGTTTGGCCATTGCAGGCCAAGGTCGAGAATGCGCTGGCGGGCGACTTCCATCACTTCCACTTCCAGCACCACTTCCGGGTTGGACTGGTCCTGCGATTGCAGGAGTTTTTCCGCCATGCGCACAGCGTCACCGGTATCGCGCATGGTCAGGGTGTTGAGGCGCTCATCGACGAACACGTCGCGGGTCTTGAGCATGGTCTTGATCATGTTCAACGCCGTGTTGGCATCGATGCTGGTCAGGTAGAAGGTGCGCATCACCAGCTCCTGGTAATCCTTGAGTTTCTGCGGCGAGTCCGGGTAGATCAGCACGGTGTTTTCATTGACCACTTTCTGATGCAGCTGGTTCTGTTGCAGCAGCAGATCCACGGCGTCTTCGATACGTACGTCACGTACGAAGATCGTGGCTTTCATGTCCGGGCGCAGGTCCTTGTCGAAGATGAAGTTCAGGCCGGCGACCTGGGACAGCACTTCGAAAATGGTCTTGAGGTTGGCATCGCGAAACTCCAGGGTCACCGGCCGGTCAAGGCGCGTGCGCAGTTGTGGGTACTGCACCACGTTGCGGCTCTGCACCAGGCGGATGCTGCCTTGCAGTTCCAGGGCGCCTTCGTTCTTCGGGTCCAGTTCGAGAATCTGTCTGACCTGGCGGTCGGCACCGTAGATGTCACCGCGACGCAGGTCGCCACGGGCCAGTTCGAGTTTCTCATCCATGCTGCGCAGGTAGTCGAGCTGGCGCAGGGAATCCTGGGCACGACGGTTGTTCGGTTCGATGTTCAAGACCCGGCTGTAAGTCATGCGGGCCCCGGCGAAATTACGCTGGGTGCGGTCCATGTCGGCCTGGGTCAGCAGCGCCGTCACGGCGCGGGCCCGTCCGCTGTTGAGAGCCATGTGCAGTTCGGTATCGCGAGGGTTTTCCCGCAATCCTTCTTCGATGCGCGCCAGACCGGCTTCATATTGGCCCGATTCGATCAGGGCCGAAGCTTCATCCCTGGCAACCTGCGCCGAACTGCATGCGGCCAGCCCCGCGCAGAGACAAAGGCTCATCAGCAAACGGGATTTGTTCATTCCGTACTCCCCACAGACAAGGTCTGCGCCAAATGCAGAGGCAGGTAGACCAGGCTCAGTTCCTTATCGGAAATCCGCTCGATCCGCCAGGTTTCGTCGATGACATCCCCTTTGCGCACGACGTATATTTTTTCGCCGCTCTGCAAAAACACCTGCAGATCGGAACGGTCATCCAGCCTGCCGACAAACTGGAAGGGCAACGGTGGTGCAGTGGGGACTTGCACCACAGGAGTAACGACTACCGATTGTTCAGTGACGGTGCCAAGGGCCGGCGCCGCTATCCAGCTGCGGGCGGCGAACAGGTCGCCTGCCGGGCTCAGGTCCTTGATCGGCGCCAGCGCAGCGGCGCTCGATGCAGCCGTCGATGCGCCAGGGGTCTTGCCCTTGGCTGGCGTAGCCACGGTGGCCACCGCAAGGTCGCTGTCGCCGGCCTGATTGAAGTATTCGGGGAGCCAGGCGAGCGCTGCCGCCACACCGAAGAACGCCACCCAACCCGACACTCGTTTGGTATTCATCATGACCTCGACAGGTAAAGGGTCATGCGGATCCGCCCGGTCAGGTCGGTATCGGCGATATTCTTGCGCTGTAGCTCCACATCCTCGAGCACCACCGCCGGCAACTGGCCGAGCAAGGCGTGCAGGAAACGCCGCAGTTGCGGATAGCTGCCACGTACCGGCAGCAGAATCTGATAACGGGCCAGGTGGGTCTTGGGGTCCACGCCCAGGGAGTATTCACCCCGGGACAAGGTGATGCGTTCCTGGGCAGCCAGGGCGTAGATCTTGTCGATGGCCACGGTGGCCTGGGGCTGGGACGGCAACTTGCTGCGAAAATCGTCGAGCTGGCGCTGCGGCACCACCGGCGCGGCCACGCTGCCGTCTTCGACCTTGGCCAGGTACTCGGTGGCTTCGCGAGTCTGCTGGCTGAGGCTTTGCAGCGACTCCCAGTCGGGCAGCAACCCCACCAGGCCATAGCTCAGCGCCAGCACCAGCATGGCCATCCCTGCCAGCCCCGGAACGCCCAGGCCTTGCAGGTATTCGTGGACGATCAATTTATGGATTTGCATCGCCGATCTCCCAGGTAGCCGACAGGTTGAACTGCACCGGGTGTTCCGGCACGTTGGCGACAATTTCGTGGCTCAGCAGCGATACGTCGGACAGCTCGTCGCTGGCTTCGAGACGGCGGTGGAAATCGAGCATGGCGTCCAGGTCCAGCGCTTCGGCGCTGATCCGCACCTGGCCCTTGCGGGCGTCCGGGGTCAGGGTCAGCAGGGCAATGTTGTCCCGCGGCATGGCTTCGAGGGTGGCGAACAGGCGTTCCCAAGGGCGGCGCAACTGCTGGGAGACCTTGCGCATTTCCGCCAGGTTATGCGCCTGCTCGCGAATTTGCGCCGGGGTCAGGCTGAGCTTGCTGCCGGTATCGCCGGTGAGCACTCGCTGTGTGATTTGCAGATGACCTTGCTGTTGTTCGGCCTCGTGGCTCAGGTGCTGTTGCACCAGCAGGCAGGTCAGTGTCAGCACCACGCCACCGGCCAGCAGGCTCCAGCCCAAGGGGCCTGCACGGCGGCGCGGCTGAAAGTCGAGCATCAGGGGACGCATGTCAGGCCACCGCCCGAGACATGAGGTACAGGCAATCGCGTACGGCTGTCCGGTCTTCTTCGAGGGTGCGCAGATGCACACCAGGCACGTCAGGAGGCGAATCGATGCGCGCCGGTGCATGCAGGTAGACATTCAACGGCCGTTCGCTGCTGGAAGCCTGCAACTGGTGTTCACGACCGATCAACGCGGTCAGCGCCGCATCGCTGTCGCTGCTGCCCACCGATCGCACCGAGGTCCAGCGCCCTTCCCTGGCCAGCAGCAACACGCTGCGCACCGGTTCGGCGACCACGAACAGGAAATCCCCGGCCTCAAAGCTTTTGTCGAAATGGTTGAACGCCGTCATCAGGTACGGCTGCACCGAACGCAAGCGCAAACCGCGAGCCCTGACCAGGGCGCGCAGGCGTTCGAGCAAGTCCTGTGGCAGCGCGGTGGCGATGCGGTCGTAACCGGCGGGTTCGGCCGAGAGCACCAGGCTCCAGGGTTGTGTCGGGGCACCGTAGAGGTCTTCGAAACACAGTTGGGCGAAGCCGAGCAATTCGGCCGGGCTACTGATCTGCTCACTCCAGGGCACCAGGCAATAGCGGCTGAAGTGCCCGGAGATCACCACCGTCAGTTCCGCCCTGGCAACGGTGTGTTCGGCCAACAAACGGTCGAGGGTATCGAGGGCCACCGTCCAGGCCTGGAAGCCTTCGTCAATGTAGCCGACGCTGCCCAGCCAGTGGGTTGCAGCACCTTGCCGCTGCCCCAGGCCAACACCGCTTGCGCCGAGCACGGCGACAAATTGCTCACGAGATAAAAGTGACACGATTGATCTCCTCGAGAGTCGTCCGGCCTTGTTCCACCATCTCCAGCGCCGACTCGCGCAACAGGCGCAAGCCACGTTTGCAGGCGTGCGCCTTGATTTTCGAAATGGGTTGGCGCTCGACGATCATTTGCCGCAATTCGTCGTCCAGGTGCAGCAACTCGGCAATTGCGCTACGCCCGCGATAACCGGTGCCCCGGCAATGTCCGCAGCCCTTGCCATGGACGAACCGGTAGTGAGCGACCTTTTGCGGATCAAGCCCCGAGACCTCCAGCTCTTCTTGCGTCGGGCTGTAGGGGCTGCTGCAACTGGTGCAGACCAGGCGGATCAAACGCTGGGCCAGTACGGCATTGAGTGCCGAGACCAGGCTGTAGGGATCGATTTCCATCTGGGTGAAACGGCCGATGACGTCGAACACGTTGTTGGCGTGAATGGTGGTGAACACCAGGTGACCGGTGAGCGCCGATTGCACGGCGATCTGTGCGGTGTCCGGGTCGCGGATTTCACCGACCATGATCTTGTCCGGGTCATGGCGCAGGATCGAGCGCAGGCCCCGGGCGAAGGTCAGGCCTTTCTTCTCGTTGACGGGGATTTGCAGCACGCCCGGCAGTTGATATTCCACCGGGTCCTCAATAGTGATGATCTTGTCCACGCCGTGGTTGATCTCGGTGATCATCGCGTACAGGGTGGTGGTCTTGCCGCTACCGGTCGGCCCGGTTACCAGCACCATGCCGTAGGGTTCGGCGGCCAGCCGGCGCAGCTGGCGCAGGGTTTCTTCTTCAAAGCCCAGGGCCTGCAACTGCACGCCACAGACCTTGTCCGCCAGGTCCTGTTTGTCGAGTACCCGCAGCACCGCGTCTTCGCCAAAAATGCTCGGCATGATCGACACCCGGAAGTCGATCTGCCGGCCGCTGATGCCGATCTTGAAGCGACCATCCTGGGGCACGCGTTTTTCGCCAATGTCCAGTTCGGCCATGACCTTGACCCGGGAAATAACTTGCTCGGCGAACTCGCTGCCCTGGATTTTGCTGATGTTGTTGAGCACGCCGTCGATCCGGTACTTGATCACCAGGCCGCTGCCGGTGGTGCCGAGGTGGATGTCGCTGGCGTGCATTTTCAGCGCGTCGTACAGGGTCGAGTTGACCAGTTTGACCACGACGCTGGAGTCTTCGCTGATGCTGGTCAGGGACAGGCTTTGCAGGTTATCGGTTTCGGCGCCGGCGTCGCTCTGGGCGTTGAGCGACTCCACCGCATGGAAGCTTTCTTCGTGACGCGCCAGATAGGCCTTCAGGTCATCGGCATGCACCAGGTACAGCGGCGCGCCTTGCAGGCACTCATCGATCCAGGCCAGGCGTGCACTGTCGAAGGGGTCGGCGAACACACCGATGACCGCATCGTTGTGACGCAACAGGGTGAATTCGCGCTTGAGGCATTGGGCCAGGGTCACCCGGTCGAACACCGGCGTGGAATTGAACAGGCTGTCGGTGTCGAGCACCGGGTAGTGCAGGGTTACGCCGAGGCATTGAATGAAAGGCATGGGAGCCAGTGCGCACAGCCGCCCCAGGGCGTCCAGCATCCGCTCGCCGGAACTGGTGGCCAGGGCTCGGGCCTGGGCCAGTTGCTCACTGGTAAAACGAGTCGGTGAACATTCCGGTTGCGCCGGTTCTACGGCAAAGGATAGACGGTCCATGGCTTGCTCTCCTACGCCCGGGGCTTTGGGCCCTGTCGGCGCGGCGAGCCATTCGGCGGAGGCCGGAACGTCTTGTCGCGCCACTACTCCCCGGTGAGCAACTGTTCGTCGTCTGGTGCCTTGGAGGCCGATGTACTTTTTCGGCGATCTGCCAGCACCCAGCTACCGTCGTACAACTGCAGCGGGAAACTCTCGGTCCTGCTCTGGCGTCGTTCGACAAAGCCTTCGGAAGTGCTCACCCCCACTTTGGGTTCGCGTTGCCTGCCCAGAAGATCAAGCACGGCACGGGCCAATTCCGCCAATGGAAACGGTTTGAACAGGATATGGCTGACGCCCAGTTGCCGGGCCCGCTCGCAAACCTCTGCGGTTGGATGCCCTGTGATCAGCACGAAATGACACTTCCTGTTCTGGCGGACGGCATCGAGCACCTGAAAGCCTTCCATATCGGGCAAGCGGTAATCGAACACCATCACATCGGGCGCGAAATCATCGGCTTCAGCGATTCCTTTCGCACCGTCGTGGGCAATCCGGACTTCCAGTGCTTGCGCCTGCAGGTAATCCTGGAGGTTCTGCGCCAGCAACTGTTCGTCATCAACAACCAGTACTTTATTCAACAAGGTGGACTCCTTGAAACCGCAGGTCCGGATTTTGAACCTGACGGAGTGCGCGTCCTGACAGGACTAACGCACACTTCATGCCAGGCTGGGCACCGGTAATTTGAAGACTTCATGTCCTTGAATTTAAAAAACAATGCCTTTTCGTAGCGCAGTTCCATCCCCCAAAAACGGGGAAAGCGACGTGATTGGCACTGGACTTTTCCCCCCACTGTTGGGGAAACCCCCTATTGATCGGCAATCCGTTCGATTCGATTGCGCGAGCGCAATGGCGCCGACGCCCTCATCCCGGTTAAGCGTAGCCCTGCGGTTTCGCCAGTGGAAGCGTCTGCACCGGGCGGTATCGAGTTTCATGATCGGCCTCCGGTCAGGGCGTGGCAGCAATGGGTTTATAGGGCGCGACCAAATAGAAACGCTGGTCCGGCAGATCCACCGTGACGATATGGGCACCGCTCAAGCCCAGGCGCCGGCCCGGACCAAAGCTGATCAGCGGTGTCAGCCCGGTATCGAAGTCACGCAAGCCTTCCAGGGCCCTGACCAGCTTCTCGCGACTGGCATTGCGCCCGGCCTGCTTCATGCCTTCGCTGAGCAGCATCATCGAACTGAACGCGCCCACTTGCAGCACCGCATGCTGGCCACCGAGGCCCTGGTGTTCGCGCAACTGGGTCAAGGCCAGGCGCCCAGCCTGAGTCCAGTCGCTGGGCACGAACGGATAGGCCAGGAACACCCGTCGGGAAAATCCGCTGGGCACCTGCATCAGATTGCCCGCCACCTGGTTCGAGGCGGCGAACAGGTAAGGCACCTGCCCCGCCGTTTGCAAACGCTCGGCCAGACGACTGAAGCCGCTGCTGCTGCCCAGGTAAAACACCGAGCGCGACCCCAAGGGAAAATCATCCCCGGCCGGGTCATAGGCTTGCAGGCGCACCTTTTGCCAGGCGTGCCCCTGCAAGTACTTGCCGAGCTCCTGCGCCGCCAGCCGTTGGCCGGGTTCGTCCGGGTAGGCGATCAGCGTCGGCCCCTGAAGCACCCGCAGGCTCGCACTGGCGTAGTTGGCCAGGGCGATCAATTGGTCGCGAAGGCCCGGCAGTGGCTCGAATATCTGCGGGCTGGTGTGGAGCGTGCCCTGCAAGGACAGCGGCCCGATCAGGGGAATGCCGGCCTGTTCCAGACGCATGGCGAAGTTCAGGTCCAATGCCGGCGCCATCGGTGCGATCAGGGCAAACACCTGCTCTTCATTGATCAACCGGTCCAGCGCCTTTTCGGCACTGGCGCGGTCGGCGCCGGGGTCGAGGATGGTCAGGCGCAACTGCCGGCCATGAATTCCGCCCGCCTCGTTGATGCGCGCCACGCAGCCATTGAGCACCGCTGCCACCGTGATGCCCTCCTCGCCCAAGGGGCCGGAACCCGGCAACAACGTACCCAGGTGCAGACTGTCGGGGGCCAGTCCCGGAACGCGGTCTTCGGCCAGGTGCTTGAGGTACGCCGTGAGGTTGCGTTGGTCGATCATCGACAACACGAACCGTGGCATCGTCGGATCGAGCCGATTGTTGCCCGGGTCGCGCCCCTCTTGCACCGCCCGCGCCAGGGTGATTTCGCTGTAGGCCGGATAACTGCGGCCGTTGATGTGCTGCTGGCCTTGGCTGCTGGCCAGTCGCGACCAGCGCAGGTCCGGCGGTCGCACCTCGCCTTCCGGGCGCCCGAGGCCATCCTCGCCATGACAATTGGCGCACGGCACGCGGGTGGCCGGCAGCAGCACGCCCGCTGCGCCGACCCGGACCATGATCGGTTCGCCGCTGGCCGACACGCCTTCGTGGTACAACCGTTTACCGGCACTTTCGCTGAGGCTCAGCGGCAGCGCCTGGGCGGTGAGCGCGATGCTGCCGAAGAGCAGCAGGCCAAGGACGAGGGCAGTATTCATGGCCGTGGCTCAGCGACTGGCCACGGGCATTGTCAGCAACTGCAAGCGCTGGGCAATGGCGGCGGCCGGGGCGGCGGGACGGATTTTGCTCCAGCGTCTGTTCGCCGCGTCACCGACGATCAACCGTGTGGAGTGCTGCAAGGGGGTCGGCACGATCTGGTCGATGCGACCCCATACAAGGTCCATTTGCACCTTGTCTTCGGTAAGAAAAAACCAGTGGGGCCCATCGATGCCCTGTTTCAAGGTGCAAGCCTGAGTACCGCTGGCGTGTTGCGCAGCGGATCACTGGTAAGGGAGATAAAGGTGCTGCCGTTCTGGTCCTGCAAGGGTGTGTCGGGGAAGCAGGTTTTCCTGTCGATGGCGCTCATGGCTGGTGCTCCATGGCGATGGCGGTGTGCTTGGCGTGGGCGTTGCGTTCGCCTCTGAGCCTCTCGACGGCCCGGGCCAGCTCTGTCGGTTCGGTGAGACCGTAGTAGCGGGTCCAGTAGCGGTTGTTGCCGTCCCCCACCAGAATCAGTGGCGAGTGATTCTCGAAGTCACCGCTGTAGACGCCCAGGCCCTTGAGGGTGGCATCGACCGCCTGCGGCGAACCGGTCAGCCAGCTCCAGCCCGGCCCTTTCTGGAAGGTGCGGGCGTAGTCGTTCAGGCGTTGGGGATCATCATGCTGTGGGTCGATGCTGATGGACACCAATTGCACCTCGGTGCCGACCCGCGCGCCCAACTGTTTCTGCACCCTGCCCATGATCGAGGACATCACCGGGCAGACCGTGGTGCAACGGGTGTAAATGAAACCCATGACCACGATTTTGTTGCTGACCAGGTCTTTTTCCAGGTTGACGACCTTGCCGTTCTGGTCCAGCAGGGCCACGTCGGCAAATCTGATCCGGGCGTTCTCCGGGCTGGCGGTGCTGGCCGCCATGTCGTGCCCGGTGTGCTCGTCCGCCGAGTGAGCCAGCGCCTGGTCGATACCGAAGGCCAACAGGCAAAACGTCAGCAGGCCGCAATGCGCGAATCGGTCCATGTCGGTTTCCTCGTTAGTGGGTATCACCGGGATTGACCCGAAATTCCGGCACGACGCCGGACAAGGGTTGGTCCTGTTTTCAGCAACATTCCTCTTTACCGATCTGTACCTGTCTTACCCGCCCCGTTGTGGGAGCGAGCTTGCTCGCGATAGCGGACTGACAGTCGACATCGTTGGCGAGTGGAAAGCAGTCATCGCGAGCAAGCTCGCTCCCACAGGGGGGGTAAGCAAATCAATCAAGGACCAAGCGTGGGATATGCCAATCATGGACTCGGGCCTCGCTGCGGGTTATCGGGGGAACACTTCGATAAATCGTCCGGAGCAATCCGCATGCCACAAAAAAATACTTTATTAATCAGATTGTTATGATCACGACTTGATTGGTCGGGGGATATTCCCCACCCAATCCCCCCACTTTTTCGCCGGGGCCACTATTCCCCACTATTGGGGAAATTTCCCCGGGTGTTCGATCACAGCGGCGCATCCGCGGGCAACCCCTGCAAACGCCGATACTGGTTCAGCACACTGGGCACATAACGCTGGGTTTCGGCGAACGGCGGGACTACGTTGCCCCGGCTGAGCACCGCTTGCGGGCCGGCGTTGTAGGCCGCCACGGCAAGCCGGATATCGTTGTCGAACATCGTCATCAGGCGCTTGAGATAGCGGGCGCCACCCTGGATGTTGGCCTTGGGGTCGTAGACATTGGTCACCCCCATTTCGCGGGCGGTGGCGGGCATCAATTGCATCAGCCCGCGAGCGCCCTTGGGTGAGGTGGCGCGGGCGTTGTAGCTCGATTCGGTCTTGATCACTGCGTGCAGCAGCGCCGCCGGCAGTTCGTTGGCCGTGGCCGCCGCCGCCACCAGCTCGGCATAGGGTTGCGCGGCGATCATCTGCGGTTGCTGATCGAGGCTGACCACCGGCGCATCGGGCTCACGAATCACCCGCTCATAGTGGCGTCCGGGGCGGTGGACATTGGACAGGACGTAGCTGCCGTTGGCGTCCACGGAAACAAACACATCGGCCTGTGCGGCGCTGGCCAACACAAGGAAACCCAGCAATCCGGCGGTGAGTGTCTTCATTGTTATACCTCCCCTTTCCGGCCCCGAAAATTGGGGGTATTGCCCCAATGGCCAGTCGTGCACCAGCCATACGCAAGCACTGTGCCGTAAGCGAGAAGGCCCGCAGCAAGGGGGCGCGCAAGGGTCGGCAATCGTGAGCATGGCAATTGCATGCAACTACATGGCAACTCTGCTGCCGACTGTTATGAGGTCATCATGAATCAGCGACTGTGTTATGCCCGGCGAACCCAAAGCGGGTTCACCTTGCTCGAACTGTTGGTGGTGCTGGTGGTACTGGGGCTGTTGGCCGGCATCGTGGCGCCGAAGTATTTCGCCCAACTGGGCCGCTCCGAAGTGAAAGTGGCCAAGGCGCAGATAGAAGGCTTGAGCAAGGCCCTGGACCTTTACCGCCTGGAAGTTGGCCATTACCCGTCCACCGAACAGGGTTTGCAGGCGCTGGTCACCGCCCCCGCCGACGAACCGCGCTGGACCGGCCCGTACCTGCAGAAAAAACTCCCGCAAGACCCCTGGGGCCGCAACTACGCCTATCGCTATCCCGGTGAAAACAGCGAGTACGACCTGTTGTCCATGGGCAAGGACGGGCAGCCCGGTGGCGAAGGCGAGAACGCCGAAGTCACCAACTGGAACTGACGGGAATGGCGACCATGCGCTTTCATCTCAAGGCTGTCGGCAAGGCCGGTGTGGTCTCGATGACCGTCGAGGCACCGGGGCACAGCGAAGCCAGGCGCATCGCCGAAGATCAGGGCCTGCGGGTGGTCAGCCTGCACGCCGAACGACATTGGCGCGCCTTGCGCCTGCACAAGCGCGAGACGTTCAACCTGGTGTTGTTCAGCCAGGAACTGACCACCCTGCTCAACGCCGGCCTGCCGTTGATCGATGCCCTGGAAAGCCTGGCGGAAAAGGAAAACGCGCCACAGGCCCGCAAGACCTTGAACGAGTTGGTCCGCCTGCTTTACGAGGGCAAATCGTTTTCCCAGGCCCTGAGCCAGCTGTCGGCGGTTTTCCCCCCGTTGTACGTGGCGCTGGTGCAGTCCAGTGAAAAGACTGGCGCCGTGGGCAATGCCCTGGGCCGTTATGTCAGCTATCGCCAACGCATGGACGAGGTTCGCCAAAAGATCATCAGCGCGTCGATCTACCCCTTGCTGTTGCTGGTGGTGGGCGGTGGCGTGGTTTTGTTTTTGATGGGGTATGTCGTGCCGCGCTTCAGCCTGGTGTTTGAAGGACTGGGGTCGAACCTGCCCTGGATGTCGCAGATCCTGATGAGCAGCGGCATGTTCCTGCACGCCCACCAGGGTGAATTCTTCGGTGGCTTGTTGGCCATCATCGTCGCCCTCACCCTGCTTCAGCGTCAGCCGGCCTTTCGTCGGGGGCTGGACCACCTGATCGAAAAACTCCCTGCGGTGCACCAGCGCATCTTCATGTATGAACTGGCGCGCTTCTACCGTTCACTGGGGATTCTGCTGCAAGGCGGCATTCCCCTGGTCACCGCCATGGGCATGGTCCGTGGCCTGCTCACCGTCGCCTCCCGCACGCGCCTGGACCAGGCCTGCGACCGGGTGCGCGAGGGGCAATCACTCTCTGCCGCGCTGGAACTCAATCACCTGGTGACCCCCGTGTCCCTGCGCCTGCTGCGAGCCGGCGAACAGTCCGGCAACCTCGGGCAGATGATGGAGCGCAGCGCCGACTTCTACGACGAAGAAATCAGCCGCTGGATCGAATGGTTCGTGCGGCTGTTCGAACCCTTGCTCATGACCTTCATCGGTCTGTTGATCGGGGTGATCGTGATCCTGATGTACATCCCGATTTTTGAACTGGCCTCGAGCATTCACTGACTCTTTGAAACTGACCCTTCAGACGCGGGTCCAGCTGAACGCTGCACTCTTTTTCAATGTTCCCGCCGAATAAATCGGTGCGCTGAACTGTTCATCAAGTTCCCACGGGGAAAAATCAGCACATTGCACTGTTCATGAAGGTTCCAATCTGAATTACAGGACGGAGAACGACATGCTCATCAATAAGCTTTTACTGGCAGTAGCTATTGGCGCGGTTCTGTCGGCGTCTACCGTATTGATTCCGGACAGTCTGTCTGGAGTTTCCAGTGCTCAGGCCAAGGATGGGGGTAGCGGTGGCGGTGGTGGCGGCGGTGGCGGTGGCGGAAG